>NZ_VHLB01000014.1:0-127229 GCF_006547365.1 Myxococcus sp. AB056
TCGCCGAGCTGCTCGCCGGCCCCGCGGAGTCCCGCCCCGCGCTGCTCGACGTGCGTTTTCCCACGGAGAATGCGTGGGTGGCCCTGCCGGACTCGCTGCTGATTCCCCTGCCTGAGTTGGAAGAGCGCGCGGATGAACTGGAAGCCCTGCGCGGCCGGCCCGTGGTCGTCTACTGCCACCATGGTGTGCGCAGCCTGGACGGCGCGGCCTACCTGATGTCGCTGGGCATCGACGCGGTGTCGCTGCGAGGCGGCATCGACCTGTACTCCCTGCAGGTGGACCCCAGCCTGCCCCGCTACTGACGAGGCGGCACGCCGCTAGCCCACGAAGGCGGACAAGTCTTCGGTCTGCTTGTTGATGAGGCCGGGCTTGATCTCGACCTCGAACATGAAGGGCTCCTTCAGGGGCCCGCCCTGCAGCTCCAGCTTGTGGCGGCCCTCCATGAGGTCGAGCTTCATGCCCTTGTTGCCCAGGTAGGTGCCCTGGTCCTGGCCATTGCGCTTCACGGAGATGCCGCGCAGACCGTCCGGCTTCAGCGTCAACTGGAGCTGGCCCCGGCGGAACTCGTAGGTGAAGGACTTGGCCTGACCGGGCTCACCGAAGGCGAGCGTGTCGACCTCCTCCTTGTAGATGCCCTGCTGCTCATTCACCAGGATGAGCGTGTCCTGGAGATGGACGCCCGTCGCATTGACGAGGGGGGTCTCCCCCAGCTCCGTCACCGGCTGCGGACTGCCGCAGCGTTCGGTGTGGCGCACCGAGACCTTCACCTTCTCGTTGGTGTTGACCGACAGCGTCACCGACTGCCCGTCGGAGGCGCGGCTGTTGAGCACCGAGAGGATGGGCTTGTGGAACACCACCCCCACGGCCACCAGCCCCACGATGAACCCGACGGTGGCGATGTTGCGCTTGGCCACGCCCGCGCGAGCGCTCCGCGCGGACTTCTCCAGCGCCCGGTCCACCTCGGCGTCCTCGGCGCGCGAACGCGACAGGGCCACGCTCGACGTCCGCGAACGCGGTGGGGGCGACGGCATCTCCGCGCGGCTCGACGTCCGGCGGCGCGGCGGGGCCTCGGAGGGGTGAATGCCGGAATGCATCCCGGTCCGGCGGCGAGGAGGCGGCGCGGGCTCCGGCGGCGGAAGCATGGTCCGCTCGTCGTCCAGCTCCTCGTCCTCCATCCGGGTGCGCTCATCGACCGCCGCCATGCTCGCGCGCGAGCGGGACGGAGGCGGCCCCGGGTCCTCCACGATGGGGGCGGCGCGCGTGGCGGAGCGGCGAGGCGGGGGCGGCTCGCCCATGCCGGTCCGGCTCAGGTCCGAACGGGAGCTCGTCCGCGCAATCTGCGTGGAGTTGGGGTTGGACGGACGGCGCAGCTCCGCGGACGTCCTGCTCCGACGCGGCGGCGGGGCCTCCTCGATTCCGGACGGCGCATCCCACTCCCCCTGTTCATCGGGCTCCGCCGCAGGCACCGCGGCCGAGGTGCGCCGGGGCCCCATGGACGTGCGGGAAGACGAGCCGCGCTGGCGCTCGCGAACCGAGGCCTCGCCCGGAGGCGCCTCCCAGTTCATGTCCGCGGCGGCGGAGGTGCGGCTGCGGCCACGCTCATGCGGCGGCGGCGTGGGCGGCATGGGCGTGCCGGAGTTCGCGGAGTCCTCGCCCACGGGAACCACCTGGCCCTGGGCCTTCTCCTCGGCCAGACGGTCGGCGAAGAGCGTCTCCATCAGCTCGGAGATCTGCACCGAACCGGCCACCCAGCGCTGCCCGACGAGAATCTCTTCCAGCGCCATCTGGAACTGGCGCGCGTCCCGGTAGCGGTCGTCCGAGTTCTTCGCGATGGCCCGCATCACCACCGGGTCCATCTCCTCCGGAACGTCCGCCACCTGAGAGGGCGCGGCGATGGCGCACTCCATGGCGGCCTGCAGCGTGGCCAGCTCCGAGTCGCGCTTCAACGGACGCACGCCCGTGAGCAGCTCGTAGAGCACCAGGCCGATGGCGAAGATGTCCGCGCGCCCGTCCAGCGGCTTGCCAGCGGCCTGCTCCGGCGCCATGTACGCGAACTTGCCCTTGATGGCGCCCGACTTCGTGAGCGACGCCTGATCCGCGGCCTTGGCGATGCCGAAGTCCACCAGCTTCACCGAGCCGTCGAAGCTGATCAGGATGTTCTGCGGCGAGATGTCACGGTGCACCACGCGCAGGGGCCGGCCGGCGTCATCCGTGCGGCTGTGGGCGTAGTGCAGGCCCTCGCAAGCGGCGGCGACGATGCGAATGGCCAACGGCCGCGCCACCCACTGCCCCGTGCTGGCGGCCTTGCGCATCACCCGGCCCAGGTCCTCGCCGTGGATGAACTCCATGGCGATGTAATAGGTGCCGTTGGCCTCGCCGAACTCGTAGACCTGGGCGATGTTCGGATGATTGAAGCGCGCGGCAATCAGCGCCTCGTTCCGGAACATCTCCACGAACTCACGGTCCTCCGCGAGATGCGGGAGGATGCGCTTCACCACGAGGTTCTTGTGGAACCCCTCGATGCCCGTCTGGCGCGCCAGCCAGACCTCGGCCATGCCGCCCGTGGCGAGCTTCTTAAGAAGCTGATATTTCCCGAATGATTGAGGGTTCATCCCGGGACATTGCCGGCGGGGAGCAGGCTCAGGTGGAATGCAGCAGGGCAGCGCATCTTAGAGGACAGGCACTTCGGAGGCAAAGGCACCCCGGATTCAAATCCGGATGGGCACTGATCGCCAGCCTCCTCATTGCAACTACCACGGTTGCGGCTCCCGCGAACGATCAGATTCGTGTCGAACGCCGTGGGGACGTTCTGGAGCTCCGCTGGTCCGACGCGGAGGAGCGCCTTCAGGGGACCATCCACCCCGCCATGCCAACAGAGGGAGAGCCCATCTCCGTGTCGTTGCATGTAGGCAACTTCGAGGGTCCCGAATTCGACGGCCCCCTCACCGTCACCTTCCACCCCACCGGGTCGCCTTCCCAGCAGACGAAGACGCTGACGCGGGACGGGGTCAACTGGCACACCCAGTTCACTCCGGACGAGCCCGGCCCCTGGGACCTGGAGGTGCGATACCGAGGAACCCACCTGAAGGTGATCACCGCGCGCTTCTCCGTGGCCAGCTCGCCCCTGCCCCGCGGCATGGGCTGGGTGTTGATTCTGGTGGGTGCCGGCACGGCGCTGGCCCTGGGCCTGCGCAACGTCCTGCGGCGCGTGAAGTCGTCCGGATCCACCCCTGGGGCAACGGAGACTCCGCCCCCACCCGCGGCGCCGTCCACGCCGGAAGCGGGCAGCGTCCCCGCCCCACCGGCCGATCCTCCGTCCGGGCAGTAACTCCTTCCAACCGACGGGCATTCGTACAGGGTCGCCTGCCGCGACATTGGGAACTTCGGTTCCCTGTCACGGCAACGTGACGACCAGGTCACTGCTTTTCTGCGCCGTCGGGCCCGCTTTTCGTCGGGAACCGAACCTCCCCCAACCCTCCGCGTCCGCTCATCGAACGGGCACCCGTGTTGCAGTGGACGCGCTCCGGTGGCGGTCGGGGAGGCGTGGACATGGGCGGGTGGCGGGTGAATGAGCGGACGAGGCGGAACCTGCTCGTCGCAATCTTGATGGGCATGCCGGCGTGGGCTGTCGCCAAGACACCCGGCCCACGGACGGAGGCAGTTGCCGCGCCCGTGGAGGATGACCCTCTGTCGGGTGGCGTGGTGGACGGCGTTGAGCCTCCTGAGCCCTTGCTGCCGGAGGACGACGACGCGCAGGCGCCGCTCGAGGGCGCCATGGCCCAGGCCCTGCCGCCTCCGTCGCGGCCCGCGCCCGGCGCGCAGCCGCCTTCCGTGAGTCCTCTCCCCGGAGCGGATGACGGGGCGACGGCAGAGCAGGACGCGAACAAGCGCAAGAAGAAGCAGCGGCCCGGTCAGCCCCAGGATGATTCGCTGGGCGAGAATCCGGACGCGATTGACGACAAACCCAAGGGTGAGGCGCAGACCATCCGCGTCATCGGACGCGTATCCGCACGGGCCCGCGCCGACGAGCGCAACCAGTACCAGCGCCGTCTCTCCATCGCGGACGCACGCGTGGGCGTGAGCACGTCACTGCCGAACCTGGAAGCCGAAGTGACGGCGGACCTGGCGGACTCGCAGATACTCAAGGACGCCTTCGTGCGTCTGGCGGATGACCGCAAGCGCTTCCGCCTCTACGGCGGCCAGTTCAAGACGCCCTTCCTCCAGCGCTCGCTGGAGTCGTCGTGGGACTTGCCCATCCAGACCCGCGGACTGGTGGAGGAGTACATCACGGAGACCCATCAGATGGGTGGCCGCCGCATGGGGCTGATGGGCGAAGTCCGGCTGAAGCAGGTCTGGGGGCTCAAAATCTCCGCGGGCTTCTTCCAGGGGGCCATCGACGAGGCGGGCGTGCGGTTGAAGGAGGACGCCGCCGCGCGCGTGAGCCTGCGGCCCTTCAACTTCAAGCCGCTCACCGTGGGCGTCAGCACCTACGTCTCCGAAGCAATGGACCTGGCGCGCAAGCACGCGGTGGCCGCGGACGCGGAGCTGAAGCTGGCGGGCTTCGTCTTTACGGGCGAGGCCATTTCCGGGCGACTGCCCCTGGGGCCCTTCACGGCGCAGATGCTGCTGGCCCAGTACCTCATCCACGTGGGCAACGAATGGGCCATCCAGCCCGTCGCGGGCGTGGAGGCCTTGCAGCTTCGCGGCGACACGGTGCGGGGGGACGGACATTCACTGGTGGGCGGCTTCAACGTGCTGCTCGGCACCCGCTTCCGGGCCCAATTCCAGACGGAGCGCGCGCTGCGCCCCGGCGATGAATTCCCTGGCCTGCAGCATTCCATCGAACTCGGCGCACGCTTCTGAGCACGGAGACCCAAACGATGCTGTCGTTCGCGGAAGGTGAAGTCACCAAGCTCCGGCGGGAATTCAAGCTGGTGCTGGAGGAGAAGACGGCCGCGGCCCTGGGCTCGCGCCTGTCGCTGGAGCTGGAGGGGCACCTGCCGCCGCCCACGCGCATCGTGTCCGTGTACTTCGACCGGCCCGGTGGCCCGCTGGCGGCGCGGGCCCTGCTCACACCGGAAGACTGTCTCAAGGTTCGGACGAAGGAGTACTCACCGGACCGGGGCGCGGACGGCGAGGCACGGGTGGTGCTGGAGGTGAAACGGGAGCGCCACGGCCTCACGCAGAAGCGCCGCGTCTGGGTGCCGCGCTCGGACCTGGGCCGTGCACTGCACGGCGGGGCCAGCCTGCTGCCGCTCATCGCCGGAGGCAGTCTCAGCCCGGTGCTGGCGGTGACGTACACGCGCCACGTGTACCAGTCGTCGCAGGCGTGGCGGGTGACGGTGGATCGAGACATTCGCTACCACCGGATTGCGCCGGAGCAGGCGCTGTCCCAGCTTGCGTTGTCGGTGGAGCGGCTGGAGCCCGCGCAGTGGGTGGAGCCGCGAGTCGTGGTGGAGGTGAAGCATCTCGGGCACGAGCTGCCCGAGTGGCTGGCGTCGCTCAATCCGGGCGGAGCGCCGGCCTACAGCAAGTTCGCAGAGGGAATGGCGAAGGTCCACGCTTTCGCCGCGGATGGCGTCGCAGGGGGATAGGGCACAGTGTTCATCGACTTCGAGGGAATTGACGGAAGCGGCAAGACAACGCTCTCCAACCTGCTGGCCGCGAAGCTGAAGCGGCTGGGCTACCGGGTGGCGCATGCGCGGGAGGGCGGCGAGCTGCAGGCGCCCGCGGCGCGGCGCATCCGGGAGCTGACGCGAGACTCCCGGCTGCTGGAGATGTCTCCACGCACGGAGTTCTTCCTCAACCTGGCGCGGGACGCCCAACAACTGGATGAAGTGGTGGCGCCCGCGCTGTCCCGGGGCGAGGTGTGCATCACTGACCGCTACCTGTACTCACAGCTGGCGCTCAGCGGTGGAGGCCGCGGGCTGCCCATGGACGAACTGCGCCCCGCGTGCGAGCTGGCCTCGCAGGGCTTGTGGCCGGACCTGGTCATCCTGGTGGACGTGGATCCGGACCTCGCCCGGCTGCGCAAGCGCCTGGGCAAGCTCCAGAGCAAGCGCGTCAATGATGGGGACAGCCGGAAGGGACTGGTGGGCGCGGGCCTCGCGGTGCGCGTGCGCGAGTCCTTCCTGGAGATGGCGCGGAAGGATCCGCAGCGGTGGATCATCCTGGAGAACAACGACGTCCCGCTGCGCGTGCTGGAACAGCGGCTGGTGGACGCCGTCGTCGCCCGGCTGGAGGGTCGCGAGCAGCAGGTGCAGCGCATCATCCCGGCGCCGGCCCGGCCGCGGCATGCCAGCCCCACCACGCTCGAGAACCTGGAGGAGCGCTTCTTCCAGACGCTGGACACCGTGGAGCAGCGCGAACCGGCGCTCGCGGTGTGGATGTTGAGCGGAATCCCGGGCCTGGCCGCGCACCAGCAGCGCCTGGCCTTCGCGGAGCGCTTCCCGGGCCTCACCGCGCGCGGCATGGCGGGCCTGGCGGACGTACCGGCCATGGAGCTGCGCGAGGTGCTGGCGGACCTCGCCCCCGCGGAGGTGGCCTTCAGCCTCACGGGCCGCATGGACTCGCGCGCGGCCATGTTGCGGCAGCGGCTGTACGCGCAGGCCCCCACGGAGGTGCTGGCGAGCCTCAAGAACGATGGCTCGACCCCGGCGTGGGCCCTGCGCGAGCGCGCCATGCGGGATGGGCGGCTGGCCGAAGTGCTCGCGGGGCTCGCCGGCCAGGACTGCGAAGAGTCCTGGTTGGTGCGCGAGGCGGGCATGCAGCGCAAGCTGTTCACGGAGGTGGCGAGCAGCCTCACAGGCGTCCCGGGGGCGCGGGCGGATGCGCTGCGCGAAGTCCTGTTGCCGCATGACCGGCTGGCGGTGCTGCGCAGCACCCAGGGCCTGGACACACCGGTGGCCCGAGGTCTGCGAGAGGCCCTGGCGGGCAAGGCGCTGAAGCTGGTGCTCCGCTCGCTAACGGGCCTGGACACCGAGGAAGCCTGGGCGCTGCGCGAGCGCGGCGCGCCGCAGACGAAGGAGGCGCTGGATTCGGTGGACGGCATGGATGCCACGCGGGCCTGGAAGCTGCGTGTGGACCATCTGGGACGGTGGCCCACCACCGCGCTGTCCTCCTTGAAGGGACTGCCCATGGGACCGCACGCGCAGGCGCTCATCGAGCGAGTGCTGGCGGAACAGCCAGACCGGCTGCCGGTGCTGCGCAACGCCTACGCAGTGGCCGCGACCGCACGGGCGCTCGCGCAGCAGCCCGCGCGCACGGTCCGCGTGGACACCTCTACCCGAATGGAAGCCTAGGTCACCGCCATGGACGCATCATTCTCAGCCCTGTTCGAGGGCGCGAAAGCGGAGCTCAGCGCGCTGTCCGTCACCGCGATTCTGCCGCGGATGCTGGCCGCGGCGCTCATTGGCACCCTGCTGTCGCTGCGGCCCTGGCGCCTGCTCATGAAGCGGGCGCTGCCCAAGGCGGACATGATTCAGGCGCAGGTGCTGCTGTGCGCGGCGGCGGCGGTCATCACTGCCGTCATCGGCGACAGCCTGGCGAAGGCCTTCGGGCTGGTGGGCCTGGGTGGATTCGTTCGGTTCCGCTCGGGACTCAAGGACCCGCGTGACGCGGCCATCCTCTTCCTGATGATTGGCCTGGGCATGGCGTGCGGCCACGGCAGCCTGGGGCTGGCGTCCGTCGGGACGGTGTTCGTGATGGCCCTGCTCTTCGTGCTGGATTGCTTCAACCGCGAGGAGGCGCCCGCCACGGCGAAGCAGCGGCTGGTGCTGTCGGCGCAGTCGGATGACCTGGTGGGCGCGGAGGCCACGCTGCGCCGGGTCCTGGGTGAGCGGAACGTCATGGTGAAGAGCTGCGCGCTCGACTTCGACGGGCGGCGGCTGGAGCTGGAAGTAGAGGAGCCGGAGCCGGGCTCCCTCGCCGCGGCGCTGGGCCGCACGGAGGGGGCGGCCCTGCGAGGCTTGCGGTGGACGGCGGTGAATCCGAGGAGCACACGGGAGGAGCGGGTATGAGGCGCAGCTGGGTGGCCGTGTTCGCGGCGGGGTGGTTGGTAGCGTGTGGCGGCAACAGCCTGCCCGCGGGAGATTCGCAGGACCCGACACCCGGCGGCGGACTGCCGGGAGAGCCGGTGCCGCCGGGAGGACCCGATGGTCAGGGCAACGGAGAGGAGCCCACCGGGTCGCAGTCGCTGTGGCCGCTGACCTCGGGCAGCACGTGGACCTACGACATCCAGGACCCCGTCGAGGGCAACTTCCAGAAGCAAGTGACAGTGGTGGGCCCCGGCGAAGTCCCCGGCCAGCCGGGCATCAACGCCATCCAGGTGCACAGCCGCCAGGACCGCGTGCGCAACGGCACCCTCTATGAGGAGTATTCGTGGCAGGTGGAGCTCACCAACGGGCTCGTCGTGCGTCTGCGCGAGGACGACTACCGCAATGGCCAGCAGGTCCGCTCCACCACCTGGTCACCGGCCACGGTGAAGTCCGTGGCGAGCGTCCCGGACGCCCTGCCCTGGACGTACAAGAGCGACGTGCTCGAGCACATCACCCTGGGCGACGGCTCGAAGGACCAGAAGGACCCGACGTACATCTGGAAGGTGCTCGAATCCGGCGTGACGGTGACGACGCGGGCTGGAACCTTCACCAACGCGGTCAAGATTCAGCGCGACAAGGTCAACGACAATGGAGAGGTGAAGCAGGACAAGACGCGCCTCTACTGGCTCGTCCCGGGCATCGGAAAGGTGCGTGAGGAAGGCGAACGCACCGAGGACCTGGCGGCCTACGACATCAAGCCCTGACGCCTGACCGGGGAGGAGGCGGATACACGGGGCCCTGCCCCACCGTCTCCTACGCCGAGAGGGGGCAGGATGAAGGTCAGCGGTTGAACGGTTGCGCCTCTATCCCGAGCTTGTTCGGGAGGAGGCCGCATGCACCGGAAGACCCCCTTTCACCTTGCCCCCTGGGCGGCCGCGCTGATGCTGCTGGCCAGCACCGCGAGTGCAGGGACGCTGTATCGAGACCCTTATCTGCAGAAGGTGGGGCCGGACACGGCGACGATTGCCTTCCGGCTCGCAGCCAACTGCCAGGCGGAGGTGCGCTACGGCGAAGGAGCGGCCAACCAGTCGGCTGTCTCCCAGGACGGAGGGAAGTTGCACGCGGTGGTGCTGACCGGGCTGAAGCCGGGCACCGAGTACACGTACGAGGTGTCGGCCTGTGGCCTGCGCACGCCTCTCAATCGATTCCGCACCGCGCCGGTGCCGGGGACCCGCAGCGTGCACTTCGTGGCGGTGGGCGACTTTGGCACGGGCGGCTCGAACCAGAAGAAGGTCGCCGCGGCCATGGTCAAGCGGCAGGCGGAGCTGTTCGTCGCGCTGGGGGACAACGCCTACGCCGATGGCACCGAGGCGGAAATCCAGAACAACCTCTTCGTGCCCATGGAGGCCCTGCTGGCCCAGGTGCCGTTCTTCGCGGCGCTCGGCAACCATGAGTACGTGACGAACCAGGGGCAGCCCTACCTGGACAACCTCTACCTGCCCACCAACAACCCCGAGGGCACGGAGCGCTACTACTCGTTCGACTGGGGCCACGTGCACTTCGTGGCGCTCGACTCCAACTGCGCCGTGGGACTGGCGTCGGCGGACCGTTGCACGCGGGATGCGCAGAAGGCGTGGCTGGAGCGGGACCTCGCGGGGTCGACGCAGCCGTGGAAGATTGTCTTCTTCCACCACCCGCCCTGGTCCAGTGGCGAGCACGGCTCGCAGCTCTCCATGCGCCGCCACTTCGGCCCCATCATGGAGAAGTACGGCGTGGACCTGGTGCTCACCGGGCACGACCACAACTACGAGCGCAGCAAGCCCATGAAGGGTGACGCCATCGCCGGGGCTGGCGAAAAGGGCATCCCCTACCTCGTGGTGGGCGGCGGCGGCGCAACGCTGAGAAAGCTCCCCGGCAGCAAGCCGGACTGGAGCGTCATCCGCGACAACCAGGCCTATGGCTTCCTCGACGTGACGGTGGTCGACGGCACGCTCACCGCGCAGTTGCTCGGGGTGAACGGAGACACCGTGGACCGCTTCACGCTCCAGAAGGAGCTGCCTCCGCAGGAGCAGCTTCCCGAGGGTGAGCTGACGCTCGCCGTGGAGGGCGGGCGGGGCGTGGCCCCCCACCGCGCCTTCTTCCGGGCCACGCCGTCTCTCGAGGCCGCCACGGTGACCTGGGATTTCGGCGACGGCGGCACGGCCGAGGGCGAGGTCGCCGAGTATGTCTTCGCGATTCCCGGGCAGTACACGGTGACGGCCACCGCCACCCAGGGCACGGTGAAGCAGACGGCCACCGCCCTGGTCCAGGTGGCGGAGACTCCCGGCGAGGAGCCCCAGACGCCGGACTCCGGCACGGACCCGGGCTCACCGGACCCCCGCCCGGGGCTTCCGGATTCTCCCGGCACCCCGGATGACGGCATGAGCAGCTCGAGCGGTGGCTGCGCCGCGGGCCCCACCGCCACCCTCCTCCCGGCGGCCCTGGCCCTGCTGGCCGCGGGTCTGCTCCACCGGCGCCGCAAGTAGGGCCTCCCTGAACAAGGTCCCCCGCTCCCTCCTCCTCCTGACGTCACACGGCGGCGGGGCGGGCGTCCGCCGGGGCGGATTTGCTTTCCGCGCTTGTCAACCCGGCCCGAGGAATGCAAAGCCGCATTCCGTCATGGCCACCCAACGCAAGTCCCGCCCGCACTCGCGGTCGGCCCCGAAGAAGTCCGGCGCTCCGTCCGGGAAGAAGCCCTCCCCCTCCGAGCGGCCCGAGCGGCCCCTGCGAGAAGACCTGGTCCTCCAGGCCTGCCTGGAGGCGTACGGCTCGGTCCGGCACGAGGGCCGCATGGCCGACCGCGCGCTGGACTTCACCCTGCGCCGCAAGGCCAACCTCTACTCCAACGAGCGCCGCGCCGTGGCCGAGCGCGTCTACGGCCTGCTGCGCCGCCAGCGGACGGTGGACTTCCTGCTGTCCCGCGCCCACCCGCGCTTCGACAGCCTGGAGACCTCGCGCCAGGACGTGCTCCGCCTGGCCGCCTCGCGCGTCCTCTACGGCGAGCCCCACGGCCTGGTGGCCCGCCAGTCCGCGCTGGCGCCCCCGGATGCGCAGGCCCTGGGTGCCCTTCCCGAAGCCGCCGCCGCCCTGGAGGCCCTGCCCGCCCGCGAGCGCTTCCCCATCGCCGCGTCGCTTCCGGACTTCCTCGCCGACCGCTTCCTCCAAACGTTCGGCCGGGATGCCGCTCGCGCCGCGGAGGCGATGAACGAGCGCGCCCCGCTGGTCGCCCGCGCCAACCTCCTCAAGGGGGACCGCGACGCGCTGGCGCAGCGGCTGAAAGCGGAGACGGTGGACGTCACGCCCACGCCGCTGTCGCCCATGGGCCTGGTGTTGGAGACGCGAATCAACGCCTTCTCCCTGGAGAGCTTCCGCGAAGGCATGCTGGAGCTCCAGGACGAGGGCAGCCAGTTGCTCGGCATGCTGGTGGACGCGCCGCCCACGCGCGTGGTGGATGCGTGCGCGGGTGCCGGCGGAAAGACGCTGCAGCTCGCCGCGCAGATGAAGAACCGGGGTGACTTGCACGCCCTGGACATCGATGAGCGCCGCATGGAGGACCTGAAGAAGCGCGCGCGCCGCGCGGGTGTGCACAACGTGCGCGCCCAGCTCATCCCCCACGAGGGCCCGGAGGCCGACGCCGCGCTGACGCCCCTCAAGGGCAAGGCGGACCGGGTGCTGGTGGACGCGCCGTGCAGTGGCACCGGCACCTTCCGCCGCAAGCCTGACGCGCGCTACCGCCTCACGCCGGAGGATTTGGAGATGCACGTGGGCCGGCAGAAGGCCCTGCTGGCGCGCTTCGCCACGCTGGTGAAGCCCGGCGGCCGGCTCATCTACGGCACGTGCAGCGTGCTGCGGGAGGAGAACGAGAACGTGGTGGAGGACTTCCTCGCGAAGCACCCCGAGTTCACGGTGAAGCCGGTGGCGGAGCTGCTGGGGGCGGAGCTGGCCGAGAAGGTCGGCCCCGGCCCCTACCTCCGGCTGGCGCCTCACACCCACGGTACAGACGGATTCTTCGGCGCCGTCCTCGTCCGCGCGAAGTAACCTGCGGCCGGGGGGAGAGAGACACTGCTCATGCACCGTGCCGTCCGCTACCGCGTCTCCATGCCCCGGCCGCATACGCACCTGCTGGAGGTGGAAGCCTCCTTTCCAGGAGGCGCCAGCGTGCTGGACGCCGTGATGCCGGTGTGGACGCCCGGCAGCTACATGGTGCGGGAGTTCGCGCGGCAGGTGCAGGACATGACGGCCCATGCACCGGACGGAACGCTCCTTCCGGTGCGGCGCGCGGACAAGCGCACCTGGCGGGTGGACGCGAAGGGCGTGGCCGTCACGCTGCGCTACCGCGTCTACGCCAACGAGCTGACGGTGCGCACCAACCACCTGGACGGCTCACACGCCTACTTCAACGGCGCCGCCACGTTCCTCTACACGGAGGACACGCGCGGGCTGGAGCACCACGTCACGGTGGACGCGCCCCCGGGCTGGCGGACCTTCTGCGCGCTGGGCCAGCGCGCGAACATCTTCATCGCCCAGGACTACGACGAGCTGGTGGACAGCCCCTTCGAGGTCGGCCCCCACACGCCACTCACCTTCAGTGTGGAGGGCGTGCCGCACGAAGTCGTGGTGTGGGGCGACACGGTGCAGGACCCGGAGCGACTGTGCGCGGACCTGAAGCGCATCTGCGAATGCCAGGCCCGCGTGTTCGGCGGCCTGCCCATGCCGCGCTACCTCATCCTGCTGTACCTGACGGACCGGGGCCGAGGCGGCCTGGAGCACAAGGCCAGCACCGCGCTGTTGTTCCCCCGCGTCGGACTTTCCACCAACCGCGGCTGGGAGGACCTGCTCACCCTGGTGGCGCATGAGTACTTCCACCTGTGGTTCATCAAGCGGGTGAAGCCGCGCGCGCTGGTGCCCTTCGACTACGCGAAGGAGAACTACACCTCGCTGCTGTGGGCCTTCGAGGGCTCCACGGCGTACTACGACAACCTCTTCGTGCGGCGCGCCGGGCTGATGTCCGCGCAGCGCTACCTCACGCGCCTGGGCGAAACGCTCACCGCGCTGCATGCCACGCCGGGGCGGCGCGTACAGACGCTGGCGGAGGCGTCGCTGGTGAGCTGGGTGAAGCACTACCGCCCGGACGAGAACTCGCCCAACAGCGCCATCTCCTACTACCTCAAGGGCGAGGTCGTCTCCGCGCTGCTCGACCTGGAGATCCGCCGCGCCACCGGTGACGCCCGTGGCCTGGATGACGTCGTGCGCGTCTTGTGGCAGCGCTACGGCGACGGCTCCGGCGTTCCCGAGGACGGCGTCGAAGCCGTGGCCAGCGAGGTGGCCGGCGTGGACCTGACGCCCTTCTTCGACCGGGCGCTGCGCACCACGCAGCCGCTGGACTACTCCGTCTTCTCCCACGTAGGCCTGGAGCTGAACTTCCGTCCGCGCGAGGCCGCCAGCGACAAGGGAGGCACGCCGCCGCGAAGCCGGGCGGGGGAAGGCAAGCCCAAGGGCTGGCTGGGCGTCACCACGCGGGGCAGTGGCACCGTGGCGGTGGTGATGGATGGCTCGCCCGCCCAGGACGCGGGGCTCTACGTGGAGGACGACCTGGTCGCGCTGAATGGCTGGAAGGTGGACGGCGCCGCCCTGCTGTCCCGCTGCGAGGAGCGGAGGCCCGGCGAGACGGTGCGGCTCACGGTGTTCCGCCGCGACCGGCTGCTGGAAATCCCGGTGGTGCTGGGGACGAAGCCCGCGGAGGCTGCGTGGCTGTCCCGCGTGGAGCGCCCCACCGACGCCCAGAAGGCCGCCTATCAGGCGTGGCTCGGAAGCCCCTGGGAAGAGGCCCCTGGGCAATCGTAGGCTTGGGGGCCATGAGCCCCTCATCGCCCAACATCATTCCACCGGATGCGCCCCTGCCCCGCTGCCAGCGGCATCGGACCACCGTGGCCGGGTGGCGTTGCGAGAGGTGCAACGAAACGCTCTGCCCCGACTGCGTGGTGGGCCGGCGGGCCCAGACGGTGGAGCTGGTGGCGTGCGAGCGCTGCGGCGACGTGGCGCAGACCCTGCTCACCTCCCGCAGCCGGGTGTCCGTGGCGCAGCGGCTCAAGGGCGCGTGGCGCTACGTCTTCACCCCGTCCGGCGCGCAGGTCATGGTGGCGGTCAGCATCTTCCTGGCCGCGCTCCGGTGGCTGGTGGAGCTGGCCATCTCCTTCTCGGCCCTCATCCCGCTGACCATCTACGGAGGCGTCTTCTGGGGCACCTTCTTCACGCTCGCGCGGGACTCGGCGCGCGGCGAGACGGCGCTGCGCTCGCCCGACTACCGCGACTACTTCCATGACGCGGTCCTCCCTGGCCTCCGCGGCGTGGTGACCTTCGCCATCGTCTGGATGCCCGCGTTCCTCTACGTCACCGTGCTGCGCCCGCTCCTCCAGGAGGGGCGCTCGGCGCTCGGCGCGTGGATTCGGGGCCTGGACACCCCCGGGCTGCTGACGGTGGATCCGGTGCTGATTGGCCTGCTGCTGCTCGGCGTCCTCTGGCTGCCCGCGGCGCTCCTCATCACCGCCGCGCGCCAGCCACTGCTGACCCTGTTCGACGTGCCCGGAACCCTTCGCATCGTCCGCCGCCTGGGCCGGGACTACACGTTGGTCGCGGGAACGCTGGTGGGCCTGGGCGTCCTCCACCTCATGACGCACGGGGTGGCGTTGCTGCTGCGCATGCTGGACCTCTTCGTCATCTCACGCGTGCTGGCCGAAGCCGTCACGCTGGTCATCCCATTCACCGCCGCGCACGTGGTGGGGCTGCTGCTGTACACGCGGGGCGATGCGCTGGGGTATGGCCTCGAGCAAGACTACCTGGACCCCGTGCTGGGCGACGCACAGCCGAGCCGCAGGGCCCCGCCCCTGCGCGAAGCCGGTCCCATTCCCTTCACCGGAGCGGCGGCCACGGCCACCGAGACGGGAAGTTCCAACGATGACACCCTGGAGGCGCTGGCGGCCGCGGTGAACGCCCGCGATGTTCCACTCGCGATGTCGCTGTATGCCACCGTGCAGCAGCAACCGCGGCTGCGTGTGCCCCCGGAGCATCACCTGTTCGTCGGACAGGCCGCGGCCGTGGAAGGAAATTTCCCACTGGCGGTAGCGGCGTTGGAATCCGCGGCAGATACGGCGCCCGATGAGCCCACCGCCCCCCGTGCGTTGGTACTTCTGGCGCGTGTGTTGGGTGAACGGATGCACGACGCGCCGCGCGCGGAAGAAGTCTACCGCTACGTGCTCCACCGTTACCCAGACACGGCAGCGGCACGCTTCGCGAGTGAACGCGTGTCTCCGACTTCCGACTGATACAGACGTTGCCGCGCTCGCACGCCAGCATCACCCTTCACGGCATGGTTCGCGCACGCTGGTTTTCGTGGCTCATCGGTTTCGGTCTCTTCGCGGCATGTGACCAGGCGCCTCGCATGGAGCGCGCGGTGGACGACTGCCAGGCGGAGCAGGTGTCGCTGAAGGTGGAGGTGCTGTCGGCGGAGGGCGCGCGCGTGCGCGGGGCGACAGTCACCGGCACCAACGTGACCTCCAACGTGAGCATCACCGGCGTGACAGACGACCAGGGCGTCAGCACCGCCATCAACGAATCGCTCGCGCCCAGCGCGGTGCGAGTCGTGGCCACCGCGGGCGCCAAGGTGTCCGCGCCCCAGCAGGTGGAATGGGTGTGTGACGCCTGCAACTGCCAGCCAGAGCCGGCCACCCTCCAACTCCAGCTCAATCCGTAGGACCCGCGCTGCGCGACGCTGAGACAACCGCTGTTTCATGGATTCATCTGAATGAACGCAAGGGAGGTTGTGCTCCACCCACCCCATGGAGTACGGCTGGTGACATGCGTGACGCTCGTCAGCCTTCCCCGCGTCTGGCCTACCCTGCGTCCAGGGGGGCCCTCCAGTCGGCTTCCTCCGAGCACGGGGCCGCGGGGATGTGTTGCCGCTGCGAGCGCGTCCCCTGCGCAAGGGGTCCTGTCAGCCCACGTTCCAGGTAGGTCCGGGCCCTCATCATGTCCGCAGACACCGTGGAACAGTTGCTTCAGTGCGCGCTGTCCGAGCTGACCGCGCGCTTCGTCACCCAGGCCACCCCTGTCCCCACCGGCTTGCTGGAGGCGTTGGACGCCGACCCGCGCGCGGGCGCGCATGCGCTCGCCCGGCGCATCCGTTCGCGCCAGGAGAAGAACCGCGCGGAGGGCCAGCGCATGCGCAAGCTGCTCCGTTTCGAGACGGAGCTCTGGGAGCAGGGACACACGCACATCGCGGGTGTGGACGAGGCGGGCATGGCACCGCTGGCCGGGCCCGTCGTGGCCGCCGCGGCCGTGCTGCCCAAGGGCTTCCGGCTCAAGGGGCTGGATGACTCGAAGAAGATTCTCGACGCCGAGAAGCGCGAGTCACTGGCCGAGGCCATCAAGCGCGACGCGGTGGCCTGGGCCGTGGGCCGCGCGGAGGTGGAGGAGATCGACCGCATCAACATCTACCACGCGGGCCTGCTGGCCATGCGCCGCGCGGTGGAGGCGCTGTCGGTGAAGCCGGACCACCTGCTGGTGGATGCTCGCACGGTGCCGGAGTGCTCGGTGCCGCAGAAGGGCATCATCAAGGGGGACGCACTGTCGCTCAGCATCGCGGCGGCCTCCATCCTGGCGAAGACGACGCGCGACCGTTGGATGGCGGAGTTGGATGACCAGTACCCGGGCTATGGGCTCGCCGCGCACAAGGGCTACCCCACGCCGCAGCACCTGCAAGTGCTGCGCGAAAAGGGCGTGCTGCCCATCCACCGACGCAGCTTCGCGCCGGTGCGCGAGGCACTGGGCCTGCCGACCAGCGCACCGCCTTCCGCCCTCCAGGCGGAGCTGTTCCCCGAGCCCCCTTCCCGAACAGGGGTGAAGTCATGAGCGCGGACCGGGACATCGACGAGTGGATGGCCGCGCGAGGCATCACCCTGCCCGAGGCCCGCGCTCGCACCCGCGCGGTGCTGGAGGAAGTGGGCCTCACCCGCCCCGGCCGCCAGCGCATGAGCGAGCCCAAGCTGCTCAAGGCGGCGGAGCTGCTGACGGGGCGCTTCTTCTCCGTGTGCGCGGACGGCGCGTGCCTCAAGGTCGCGCAGGCCAGCGGGCGTGAGCCGATGCGTATCGAGCCACGGCTGCACTGCGAGCGCTGTGGCGGCTCGGCCAACCGCCGCGCGGAGGTGGCCTTCGTGGAGGCCTGTCAGCGCTACGGCGTGCGCCGCGTGGTGGTGGTGGGTGGCTCGCCGGCCGTGCGCGAAGAGCTGGAGGCGAAGCTGGGCCACCAGATTGACTTGCGGATGGTGGACGGCACGGAACGTCGCACGGCGGACCGCGCCCGCAGCGACCTGGACTGGGCGGACCTGGTGCTGGTGTGGGGCGCCACGGAGCTGCACCACAAGGTCAGCGGCCACTACACGCACGGTGGGCCGGCCTACAGCCACAAGGTGGTGCACGTCGTGAAACGGGGCGTGGCCGCGCTGTTGGAAGAAGGCATCACCCACCTGGAGCGGACGCGCTGAGTGCTGGACTCAGGCGACACGCCAAAGCGACGCTTGAGTCCATGACGACCGAGTTCATCCTGCTCCGTCACGGAGAGACGGAGTGGAACTCCCTGGGGCGCCTCCAGGGACATCAGGACAGCACCCTGAGCCAGGTGGGCCTGCGCCAGGCAGAGGCCCTGGCCGCACGCCTGGAGCCCGTCCGCTTCTCGGCGCTCTATTGCAGCGACCTGGGGCGGGCGCAGGAGACGGCGCGGCGCATCGCCATCCGCACGGGTCACACCGTCCAGTCCGACACCCGCCTGCGCGAGCGGGGCCTGGGCATCCTGGAAGGCCTCACCCGGGACGAGGCACGCCAGAAGCACCCGGACGTCTTCGCCGCGTACGCCGGTGGCGCGCCGGACTACATCGTCCCCGGCGGGGAGAGCACGTCCCAACGGCTGCGCCACGCGGTGGAGTGTCTGGAAGAACTGGGCGCGCGCCACCGGGGCGAACGGCTGGTGGTGGTGACCCACGGAGGCGTGCTCAGCCTCCTGTTCCGTCACAGCCTGGGGATTCCGCACGCGGCGCCGCGCACCTTCTCCGTGCTCAACGCCGGGTGGAACCAATTCGACTACCACGAAGGTGCGTGGCGGCTGGTGACGTGGGGTGACGTCACCCATCTGCGTGCCGCCAGCCTCGACGACACCTGAGCGCGCACGCGGACGCGCGTGGTGGCTACAGCTCCACCTGTGGGCGCTGCTCGTCGCGGCGGGACGCGCGCGTCGCGGCCGGACGGACCTCCAGCTCGGCGCGGGCCTCCTCGATGGCGTCGCACACCCCGTCGGCGGCCCGCTGGACCTGCTCCAGCGTGTGGGACGCCATCACCTGCATGCGGAAGCGCGTCTCGCGCAAGCGAACGGCCGGGTACTCCACCAGGTTGGCGAAGATGTCGCGGTCGAACACCTTCTTCGAGGCCAGCCGCGCCACCTTCGCGTCGCCCACCTGCACGGGGACGACGTTGGACGGCTCGCCCAGGCACGTCACGCCCCGCGCCTCGAAGGCTCCGCGCAGCGCCAGGATGTTCTCCATCGCCTTCGCGCGCAGCGCGTCGCCCTCTTCCGAGCGGACGATGCGCAGCGACTCCAGCACCACCGCCGCCTGCATGGGCAGCAGCGCGTTGGAGAAGATGTGGGGCCCGCCCATGATGCGGATGAACTGGCGCACCGCCGGCGAGCGCGTGGCCACGAAGCCGCCATTGCTCGCGAACGTCTTGGAGAAGGCGCCCACCACCAGGTCCACCTTCCCCAGCAGGCCCTGCACGCCCAGGCTGCCCGTCCCTCGGGGCCCCATCGCGCCCAGGTCATGGGCCACGTCCACCAGCAGCGTCGCGCCGTACTCACGGCAGATGGACTGGAGCTCTTCGATCCGCGGCACGTCCGAGTCCATGGAGAACAGGCCCTCGGTGACGACGAGCACCGCGTTCTGCGTGTCGCGGGCGCGAATCTCCTGAAGCTTGCGCCGCATGGCGCGGTTGTTGAGGTGCGGCACGCGGCTCACGTTCGTCGTTGCGGCGGCGGCGCCCTGCTGGAGGCACGCGTGCGACAGCGCGTCGAGCACCACGTGGTCATCGGGGCGCACCAGCCCGACGATGACGCCGAAGCCCGCGCCCCAGCCGGTGGAGAACAGCGCCACGTGCGGCGTCTGCAGGTGCTCCGCGAGCGCCTTCTCCAGCATCAGCGACGGCGTCGTATTGCCCCCCAGCATCGCCGAGCCCGCGCTGTGCAACCCGTAGTCCTGGATGGCCCGCTGGGCCGCCTCCACCACCGCCGGGTGCGTGGACAGCGACAGGTAATCCTGCGAACCGAAGTTCAGCCCCTGGCGCGCCGCCCCCGTCTCGCTGCGGACACCACACGCCGCCTTCGGTGCCGCCTCCAGGCTTCGCGAGTACGGCCACAGGCCCGCCTGCCGCCGCGACTCTTGCCACTCGAAGAAGGGCTCCGTCCGCCCCAGCAGGTCAGGTCCCGTCGGCTGCGCGTAATGGGAGATGAAGTGGGTGAAGAGCGGCGAGTCGAGTTGAGCTCGGAAATCCATGAAGCACGTCCAGGGGGAAAGGTCGCGCTGTCAACGAGAGGCGCGGCGCTCGGGGAGGGGGGCGAGCGGCGCATTTAATGCCTCTGCATCTTTCCAGTGTCAACCGGCCTACCCTGACGGCTCCGCTGTATTCGTTTGTTCCGATTCAACCGGATGTGCTGCGTAGGCTGAAACAGGCGCGAAATACCCAGATAGGCACGTATTGTCCGGGTCGGAAACGATGAATCCTGGTTTTTCGCCCCAGGGCAGAGGTGGATTTTGACGCCCCCTGCCCTGAAGTGCGAGCAAGTGTCCGTCAGTCGTCGTTCTGCCTCAATGCGGCCAGGACGTTGAGGTCCTCCAGGGTGGTGGTGTCCCCGGAGGCCTGCTTGCCCGCGGCGACGTCGCGCAGCAGCCGGCGCATGATCTTCCCCGAGCGCGTCTTCGGCAGCGCCTCTGCGAAGCGGATTTCATCCGGGCGGGCGATGGCGCCAATCTCGCGGCCCACGTGGGCGGCCAGCGTCTTCTTCAGCGCGTCGGACGGCGTGTTGCCCTGCTTCAGGGTGACGAAGGCCACCAGCGCGGTGCCCTTCAAGTCGTCCGGACGGCCCACCACGGCGGCCTCCGCGACGGTTTCATGCGCCACCAGCGCGCTCTCCACCTCCGCGGTGCCCAGACGGTGGCCGGCGACGTTGACCACGTCATCCACGCGGCCCATCAGCCAGATGTACCCATCCGCATCCGTGCGGGCGCCGTCGCCGGTGAAGTACGTGCCGGGCAGCTCGTTGAAGTACGTGCGCACGTAACGGTCCGGGTCGCCGTACACCGTGCGCAACATGGAGGGCCAGGGGCGCGTGACGAAGAGCAGTCCGCCCTGCCCTCGCGGCACCGTGTTGCCCTCTCGGTCCAGAATCTCCGCGTGGATGCCGGGCAGCGGCAGCGTGGCCGAACCGGGCTTCGTCGGCGTGGCGCCCGGGAGCGGCGACACCATGATGCAGCCCGTCTCCGTCTGCCACCACGTGTCCACCACGGGGCAGCGGCCCCCGCCGATGACGTCGCGGTACCACATCCACGCCTCGGGGTTGATGGGCTCGCCCACGCTGCCCAGCAGACGCAACGAGGACAAGTCGTGCTTGCGCACGGGCTCCTCGCCCAGCCGCATGAAGGCGCGGATGGCGGTGGGCGCGGTGTAGAGGATGGTGGCCTTGTACCGCTCGATGATGTCCCAGAAGCGGTCCGGCCCCGGCTGGGTGGGCGCGCCTTCGTAGAGGATGGTGGTGACGCCGTTCATCAGCGGGCCGTAGACGACATAGGAGTGGCCCGTCACCCAGCCCACGTCTGCGGTACACCAGTAGACGTCGTCCTCGCGCAGGTCGAACACCCAGCGCGTGGTGAGCGACGTATTCACCGCGTAGCCGCCCGTGGTGTGCAGCACGCCCTTGGGCTTTCCAGTGGAGCCCGACGTGTAGAGGATGAACAGCGGGTGCTCGCTCTCCACCCACTCCGGTTCACATTCCGCGGACTGCCCGCTCACCAGCGTGTCCCACGCCACCAGCTTGGGCCCGGACAGCGCCAGCGTGCTGCCCGTGCGACGGAGCACCACCACCTTCTCCATGGTGGGCATGTGCGGCAGCGCCGCCTCCACGTTCTTCAGGAGCGGCACCACCGCGCCCTTGCGCCAGCCGCCGTCCGCGGTGAGCAGCACCTTCGCGCCCGCGTCGTTCATGCGCTCATGGAGCGCCTCCGCGGAGAAGCCGCCGAACACCACCGAGTGCACCGCGCCAATGCGAGCGCACGCCAGCATGGCCACCGCGGCCTCGGGCACCATGGGCAGGTAGATTCCCACCCGGTCCCCCTTCCGAACGCCCAGCGACTTGAGCGCGTTGGCCAGCTTGTTCACCTCGGTGGACAGCTCACCGTACGTGAGGCTGCGGCGGTCGCCGGGCTCCCCCTCGAAGAGGATGGCGGGCTTGTCCTTGCGGGTGGCCAGGTGCCGGTCCAGGCAGTTGTAGGCCAGGTTCGTCTTGCCCTCGACGAACCACCGCGCGTGCGGCGGCTTCCAGTCGAGCACCGTCTGGAAGGGCGCCTTCCAGTACAGCTCCTCGCGGGCGCGGTCGCCCCAATACTTGTCAGGGTCCTTCGCGGCTTCGTCCCAGAGCTGCTGGTACTGCTCCATGCTCCGGATGTGCGCGCGCCCGGCGAACGCCTCTGGCGGCGGAAAGACGCGTGCTTCCGTCAGGACCGAGTGAATCTCATGCTTCGAAGCCGCCATGCGTTCCTCCAGCGTGGACAATGCCACCCTGTTCTAGGAACGCGGAGCGCGCGGCTCAACCCTCCGTGTCGCAGCGCTTCGATTCCTTGACGGCCTCGTAGCGCAGCCACATCTCGCACACGCATTCGTCGGGGCGGCGCGTGTCGTAACGGACGCGCAGCACCCCCTTGAACTGCGTTTCGCACTGCGTCGTACCGTCGATGTGGATGTTGATCTGGTCCAACAGGCACTCCTGGCCGTTCACCTCGGCGGCGGCCTTGACCACGCTCCCGTCGATGGAGAAGTGGTCTCCATCCTCCAGGAAATAGCCCACGAGGTGGCTGTCCAGGAAACCGAAGTCCAGGCGGACGACGCGCCCGCTGATTTGCAGGGTGCCGTAGAGCTGGCTGCGGTTGGTCTCCAGCAGGCCGCAGTCGTCGCGGAGGACCTCGACGGGCTCGAAGACGTAATCCCCCGGCTCCTGGACGTGGGGCAGACAGCCCGCCAGGCACGCCAGTAGGAGGCCGGAGAGGACGAGGCGATGGCGTCTCGGAGTCGACACGGCGCGCACAATACTCCACGGCACGCATCTAGGAAGTGCGAGCGTGACGGCAGCAGGTAGACTGGGGGTCATGCCCGAATACCGCAACCCCAAGCCCACCGTGGACTGCATCATCGAGCTGCCCGGTGAACGCATCGTCCTCATCCGGCGTGCGAATCCGCCCGTCGGCTGGGCGCTGCCCGGTGGCTTCGTGGATGAGGGCGAGCCGCTCGACGTCGCCGCCGTGCGCGAGGTGCTGGAAGAGACGGGACTTCACGTGAAGCTGTCGGAGCAGTTCTTCACGTACTCGGACCCGCGGCGAGATCCGCGGCAGCACAACATCTCCACCGTCTACATCGGCTCGGCCGAGGGCGAACCGCAGGGCGCCGACGACGCGGCCGAGGCCCGCGCCTTCCGCGTGGATGACCTGCCGAAAGACTTGTGCTTCGACCACGACACCATCCTGTCCGACTACGTCACGTACAAGCGGACCGGACAGCGGCGGAAGCTCTAGGAGCGGCGCGGGAGGATGCATTACGCGCTCGTCCTGCTCGCCCTGGGAGGCCTGCTGACCATCCATGAGCTGGGGCACCTTGTCGCCGCGCGGTTGCTCGGTGTGCGGGTGCCCCGCTTCGTGTTCGGTTTCGGTCCACCGCTGGTGTCCTTCCGCCTATGGGGGACGCAGTACGTGGTGGCGGCGGTGCCGCTGGGCGCCACGGCGCACCTGCAGGGGATGAACCCGCACCGTGCGGACGCCGACGAGGCCGCGGGCTTCGCCGCGCGCGGGCCCCTGCTGCGCATCCTCATCATCCTGGCGGGGCCGCTGGCCAACTATGCGCTCGCGCTGGGTGTCCTGTTCGCGCTGTACACGTCGGGCACGCACGTGGTGGTGCCGCTGACGGTGGGGACGGTGCAGCCGGGCTCGGAGGCGGCGCGCGCACAGCTGCTGCCGGGGGACCGCATCGTCAATGTCGCGGGACAGCCGCTGAAGAGCTGGTCGGAGTTCGTGGAGAAGGTGGGCGCGGCGCCGGGTGTCCCGCTGGAGTTGGGCGTGGAGCGCGGCGGCGATGCGCGCTCGGTGGTGGTGCGCCCCCGGCCGGATGAGCGGGGCACGGGCCGCATCGGGGTGAGCCAGCAGTACGTCTACAAGGCGCACGGCGCGGGTGAGGCGCTGAGCCATTCGTTCACGCACACCGTCAAGGTGGCCGAGGAAGGCGTGGCGCTGCTGAAGCGGATGATGCAGCACGGCCTGGAGAGCGCGGACGCGGCGAGCCCCGGAGCGCTGGTGCGGCAGGAGTCCGCGGATGCGATGTCGTCGGGGACGGATGCCCTGCTGCGGACCTTGGTGGCCGCGTCGGTGGTGCTGGCGCTGTTGACGCTGCTGCCCGTGCCTGGGCTGGATGGAGGCCGCGTGGTGCTGCTCCTGGTCGAGGCGGCGAGCGGCCGGCGGATTCCCCCTCGCGTGGAGACCCTGGCGCAGACGGTGGGGTTCCTGGGAATCGCCGCGGCCGTGGTCTTGATGGCGACCGCAGAGATTCGGCGCGCGTTGCCGGCGCGGTTCGGCGTGGAGGAATCGCCGGCTCAGGATGCGGGGACGGCGGGGACAGAACAGCCGTCGCCTGCGGCGTCAGATTCCTCGAAGGGCACAGCCCCCTCTCCTGTTCAGACGCCTGGCGCGCCGGTGAAGGGAGGCGACACGGCTGGCGCCACTCCTGCCGGGGCGGCCGATGCTGGCACGACGGGGGCCGGGCCTGCTGGGACAACCGCTGCGAGCACTGGAAAGAGCACCAGTCCTGCCACGACGCGTTCAGCCGCGGCAGGAGCTGACGCGGGGACGTAGACAGCATCCGGTGTTGCCCCTGGTGCCGCGCCTGCCGGAACCCACGGACCGGGAGCTGCCACACGCGGCGCCAGTCCCCCCCTCCGGCCATGCCATGCGCTGCACCTCGTGTCAGGAAGACTCGGCGGCTACGTCCCGTCCGGTCACGGCGGACGGTTGTTCAGCACCGCCGTGATTGCGACACCCAGCCCCGACCTTCGAGCGCAGACGCGCCGCATGGGAGCCAGCGAATGGGAAGCACCGTATCCGCAGATGAGTGAGCCGCGGCGACACGTCCATCGTTGCCGCGGCCATCTGCCCCAGCTCATCCCGGTACCCGTGGAGAGGCAGAGCGCCGCCAGATGTTCCTCATTTGTGCGGATGCAATCGTGCCTGACTTCAAATCCCCGTCGTGGAATCACGCTGTGCCAGCAGCGCTGTTGCTGATGGCGCCCTTCGACCTCCTGGCCTCACTGGCCATGGACATCTACCTGCCAGTCGTTCCGGCGATGCCCGGAATCCTCAACACCTCACCCGCCATCGTCCAGCTCACCTTGAGCCTGTACATGGCGGTGCTTGGGCTCGGCCAGATGGTGTTTGGCCCGGTCTCCGACCGCATCGGCCGGCGCCGAGTGCTCCTGACAGGCGCCCTCCTGTTCGCGGTCACCTCCTTCCTGCTCGCGGGAACCTCGGATGCCGCGATGTTCGTCGGCCTTCGGCTCGTCCAAGCCATGGGGGCATCCGCGGCCCTCGTCGCCACGTTCGCGACGGTCCGCGATGTCTATGCGGAGCGCCCCGAGAGCGCGACCCTCTACAGCCTGTTCAGCGCCATGTTGGCCTTCGTCCCCGCGCTCGGGCCCATCGCGGGGGCGCTGCTCATGCAGCGCTGGGGATGGCGCGCCATCTTCATCACGCTCGGAGTCCTGGCCACGGCGGCGCTGCTGCAAGCCTTGCCACGGTGGCACGAGACGCGCCCGGCGCAGGGCCTCCCGTCGCGTCCCGCGTTCCGGCACATCCTGCGCAGCGCCACGTTCTGGACGTACACCCTGGGCTTCAGCGCGGCCATGGGCTCCTTCTTCGTGTTCTTCTCCACGGCGCCCCGGGTGCTCATCGGTCAGGCCGGCTTCTCCGAGCTCGGGTTCAGCCTGGCTTTCGCCACCGCCGCGCTCGCGATGATTCTGACGACCCGCTTCGCGAAGCGCTTCGTGGGGAGTTGGGGGCTGGCGGGTAGCCTCACGCGGGGCATGGGCATGTTGCTGCTCGGGGCTGGGCTCCTGACGGCCGGACAGCTCCTGGCAACGCCGTCGTTCTGGACGTTCGTCGCGCCGATGTGGCTCATCTCGGCCGGCATCGTGTTCTCCGTCTCCGTCACCGCGAATGGCGCACTCCAGGCCTTTGGCGATGTGGCGGGAACGGCGGTCGCGCTCTACTTCTGCATCCAGAGCCTCATCGTCGGCGTCCTCGGAACGCTGATGGTCGTCCTGCTGGACGGCGACACGGCGTGGCCCCTGGTGGGATACGCGTCCCTGATGGCAGGGGTGACGTTGACGGCGCTTCAGCGCCTCCAGCGCCGACAACGCGTCCTGACGAAGCCCGCGATGGCGGAAAGCCCCGAGGCCCCCTAGCAGACGTCCCACAACCGCGCCGCGGGGGCCTGCTCCCGCGGCGCGGCGGTGGTTTCCACCTTTCCCGCCTGGGACGGAACCCTGCCCGCCTCCCGGCTGTCCAGGGACCAACCGGGCGTCGGCCGTCTTTCGGAAGACGTCTCCTGGACGATGAAGGAGCCGCGAGCCATGCAAGGCCCTATGCTTCCCCCCGCGATGAACACCAAGGCAGGCGGTGGACTCTTCTGTGAGCTGTACTGGGGCAACAATCTGTCCGAGGCGTGGAGCTATGGGCCGGAGCATTCGAACATCCACGCCGCCCCGGACGAGACGGCACCGCTACCGCTCTACGGCTTCACCCTGCCCGAAGAGCCGTTCCTGCTCGCCGAGCGCACCGCTCAGGGCTGGCGCATCCACCTGCCGCCCGCTGCCCGTGCCGAGCGCGCCATCCAAGGCACCTCCTATGCCGCCGTGCCGCAGACGGACCTGCGCCAGCACGACGGACGCACGACAGTGGAGCTCGCGGAGGGCATGACGCTTCGCCTCTCGGAAGGCCAGCTCTCGCTGCGCATCCAAGGCTCCGTCGTCAAGGAACAGGTCAACCGGCTCCAGTGGAAGGACTTCGGCTGGCTCATCATCGTGAGCATCCTCTTCCTCAGCCTGCCCGTGGGCTTCCTCATCGCGGGCCCCACGCCCCAGCGCATCGAGGAATCCAAGGTCCGCGCCATGAAGATAGCTGCTGACAAGGAAGCCGCGCGCCGCAAGGCCATGGGCCTGGACACGCCACTGCGTCCGCTCACGGATGAAGAGCTCGGCATGCAGCCCGACGGCGGTGACGACGTCACGGTCCCCGCCTTCCTGCGCGTCCGCTGAGACGGGGCTTCAGGGCCCCAGGCCGACCCAGACCTCCCCATCCTCGAAGAACTCCTTCTTCCAGATGGGGACGTCCTGCTTGAGCCGCTCGATGGCGTACTCGCAGCCACCGAACGCCTCCTTCCGGTGCGGCGACGCCGCGGCGATGACGACGGCCAGCTCGCCGGGTACCAACGTTCCCACGCGATGGATGATGGACACGCGCACGCCGGGAAACCGCTCCGCGGCCTCCGCCCCAATCTCCGCCAGCTTCTTCTCCGCCATGGGCGCGTAGGCCTCGTACTCCAAGCGCAACACGCGGCGGCCCTTCGTCTGGTTGCGCACGGAGCCGCTGAACGTCACCAGCCCGCCGTAGGACTCCCCGCTGACAGCCTCCACCACCTCTTCCAGCCGCAGGGGCCGGTCCACCACCAGGAACTTCCCAGGTGCGCCTCCCGCCACGGGGGGAATCAGCGCCAGCTCCGCCCCATCCCGCACCGGGGCATCCGGACCGACGAACTCCTGGTCCACGGCCACACGAAGATGCGGCAGGAGTGGCACCAGCGCCGCGTACTTCGCGCTCAGCAGCCGCAACACGTCCCGAACATGCGAGCCCTCGGGCAAGTCCAGGGACTCACGCACCTGCCCGGTGCGCTCGCGAGCCGCGGCGAAATAGAGGACTGTGATGCGCACGTTCCCGGCGTCCGCCATGTCGCCGCTCAACGCGAAGCCTCCTGCTCCGCGCGCAAGGACAGGCGTCCCTTGAGCCGGCCCCCGCCCTCCACCGGGCTGAAGTCGAGGAAGCCCGAGTCCAGCGGCGTAATCCGATCCAGCAGCGCCCCCGAAAGCGCCTTCGTCGCCCCGAGCAGCATATTGGGCACTCCAGGTATCTTCTCCGCCGCGCGCAGGTCCGCGCGCAGCCGGCCCAGGTCCACCATCACCGACACGTGGCCCGAGCTGAAGGCCTCACCACCGAAGCGCTCCCGCAGCTCGGCGCCCACGTCTCCGCGAGGACGGCCCTGCAGCAGCTCCCCCGCCAGCAGGCTGGCGCGCTCAGACGTGATGCGCAGCTCCACCGGATGCTCCCGAACCCGCGTCCGGAAGAGCGTGCCATTCGCCTCCTGCTGCGTCGTGTAGCGCAGCACGGAGTCCTCCAGTTGCTTCTGCACGAGCGCCCGCACGGGCTCCGACTCCGTCAGCCCCGCTTCGAACACGATGGAGCCCTTGATGTCGGGCCGCTTGTTCCGGATGAAGTTGCGGAAGAAGGCCGGGATGTCGAAGTACGCGCGCAGCACCACGTCGCCGCGCAGCGCCTTGAGCAACGCCTCCACATCCAGTCCTTCACGACGCCAGGACGCCACCATGCGCTCGCGGCGCTCGGAGCCCGGCGCACCGAACACCAGCCGAGCCAGCTCCTCGGGCGGCACGGAAATCTGCGCCGCGGCGATGGGACCCAGCTCCGCGTCCTTCAGCAACGCCGACGCGGGCGCGCGGGCGCCCTGGAACAATGGCGCCGAGGAGGACAGGAAGCCATCCAGGTCCACTCGCTCCGGCTTCACCGCCAGCGACGCGGCGAAGCCGCGAATCGGATGGGTGCCTTCTTCATCAGGCGCCACTCCGGGCTGTGTCCCGGAGAAGAGGTACATGCTGCCGCTCGCCACCTTCCCTCGCAGCTCGGTCAGGAGCGCATCCTCGGAGATGCCCGGCCCCGTGAGGCTTCGCACCGCCTGGCGGGCCACTTCCGCGTCGGGAATGGCCAGCACCTGCGCCTGCTGAGACTCGCCCTCGTCGGGCTCCTCCAGCCCCTCCGGTACGGCGAGATAGAGGTAGCCTCGGTCCTCGAAGAGCAACATCGGCGGCCCGCCCGACGCGGGCTCCACCGTGGCGGAGCCGTCTGGCTGCGGCATCACGCCGTGCCCCGCCCGCTCCAGCTCACCGGCAACGGCCTTCAGGGCCGCCTCTGGCTCCGTGATGCCCAGCAGCGTCACGACGCCGTCGAACTCCGGGAGCAGGAAGAAGCCGAAGCCCTCGTCGGGGTCCACCACCGAGCCGGTGCCGTTCTCCAGGTCCGCGAAGAGCAGCGGCAGCAGCGGGGATGACTCCACGGCCCGCCGCGCGTTCTCCGGCCCCACGAGCCGCGCGTAGAAGTCCATCAACTGCTCCACGTGGCCGCGCAGCTCAGGCAGCCACATGACGGTGCGCGCGCTGGAGGGCACCGCGCGCAGCACGGGCCGAGGCACCACCGTCAACTGGACGCGGCCGACCTCCTCGCCTTCGTGCAGGGCGCGCACGGTATAGGCGCCTGCCCGGGAGAAAGCGTGGGACACCCACGGCGCCGTCTGGGCGTCGCTGCCGTCACCAAAGTCCCAGGTGACGGCGGTGGCGTCCTCGCGCTGCGAGCCGAGGTCGACCGGCACGCCCGCTTCCACCGTCCGGTCCTGCCCCAGGTCCGGCCGCACCGCGCGACGGCAGCCGGAGGCCCAGGGGCCCACGGCGACCGTCATCAGGAGGAGCGCGACAAAAGACCCAGGGCGGCGCGGAATGAGCGGCATGAGCCGCTTAGTAGTCCAGCGCCAGTCCGAACATCCAGCGCCGGTTCGACAGGTTCAGCC
The DNA here is from genome assembly GCF_006547365.1 of Myxococcus sp. AB056. NCBI lineage: Bacteria > Pseudomonadati > Myxococcota > Myxococcia > Myxococcales > Myxococcaceae > Myxococcus > Myxococcus sp. AB056. Next base: position 29,325 of record NZ_VHLB01000014.1, read on the forward strand.
CCGGCCCGCCGAAGTTGTCCACATCCGCATAGGTGTACTCGGCGAAGATGTAGCTGTGGTTGACGCCCAGGTCGGAGTCGAAGTCGCGCGCGAAGCGCGGCTCCAGGACGTCCAGCATGAAGGCGACGCCACCCGTCGCGCCCCAGCCCCACTTGCCGCCCGAACCCCGGTTGCCCCCCACGGCCTCAGTGCCCGTGCCCTTGAGGATCCACCACGGCGTGTAGATGAGCCCCAGCTTGCCGTAAGGCACCAGCGGGATGCCCCACTCGAAGGCGGCGTAGTCGAACTTGTAGAAGGCGTTGAGGCTCAGGGGAATCAGACGCAGCGCAGTACGCTCCGCGGCGTCCGCACCGGAGGCCAGCTTCGCCGTTCCGTACTTCTCGCCGTAGCCCGCGGAGAAGCCCACGCCCGCCGTACCCACGCCCTGGTAGAAGTATCTCTGGAGCTCTACCTCGAACGTCAGCAGCGACTCGCCGCCAAAGTAGTCCTGGTACGGCGTACCCGTGAGGCCGGGCTCTTCGTCGATGAGGGGCTTGTAGCCACCCAAGCGGAATTGAATGCCGCCCGAACGTGGCGAGCGCAGCGAGACTTCCTCCTCCACCACTACCGTGTCCTGCCCCCAGGCGGGCAGCGTGGCGAGCAGCGCCACGACTCCCAGGGCCGATGCCCGACTCATGACCGCTTCCTCCTCGACGACAGCCAGACTCCGAGGGACGCCAGCATCGCGCATCCCGTGATGCCACCACCCGCCGCGGCGCAGCCGCCCGTCTCCGCGCCGCCAGCTCCGAGGTACCCTTGGTAGAAGCCGTTGCTCGCAATGGGCGTCCCTGTCGCCGCGGGCGAAGGTTCGCTTTGGTTACCCGCCCTGTCGATGGCAATCGCCTGGACGGCATACTCGACGCCGTTCTCGAGCCCTTGATCCATGCGGAAGACCGCGTTCGACGAAACCTGCCGCTTCGTCGAAATCACTTCACCCGCGCCCACACCACCATCCTCGCCCGGAACGGACTGAAGGACCTGCACCTCCATGAACACCGCGTCGCTCGGCACCTTGACAGAGACACTCAGCGCGGCGTCCAGCCCCGTGACGCTCGGAGTCTCCGGCACCGCAGGGGGCTCCGGGTCATAGATGAAGCTGATGGAGGGCGTCCCAATCGAAACGAACGAGTCGTCGCAAGTGCCCAATCCCCCCAGCCGCTTGGTCGTGGCGCAGAGCCGGAACGTCTTGGTTGACGTCTGTGACTCGCACTTGGCGCCGTCCGCCACCAGCGCCTCGGACGCGTTGAAGGTCACCGTCCCCGTCAGCCGAGTATCATTTACCGGGATCTCGTCGAGAGACAGGTCGCCCGCCCCTGGCGCGCCCGTGCAACTCGATTCGTTCGAGAGCCAGAGGTGGAGCACGTCGCAATTGCCGGCGACACGCGTCCAGTTGACCGTGCGGTCCAAGCCGCAGTTCTCCTGGGAGACGACAATCTGATCGTTCTGGATGATGTCGCCCGTGGCTGAAAACGTCACGGTCTGCCCCAGGGCAGTCGACGCGAAGAGCAAGAGGCCAACGAGAGTGAGGCGCATGGGTACGCCCAGGCTAGCAAGCGGGAGGCCACATGAAACGCATTCCCGTCCGCTGGGCATCACTCCGGGAGGGCCGTCCCGCCGCGCCAAACAGGCAGGACGGCCACGGAGGCTTTGCCAAATTGTCAGGCGGGGCGCTCGGCCAGGCGGAGTCCGGCTTCCACCAGGTTGAGGGCTGCACCCCGGCTGGCGTTGTCCACCGAGGCGAAGAGCGTCACCCACTCCGGCGCCTGGGGGAATGCGCGCACCCGGCCCACATGGACCGCCGGGTCGGACGTGACGAGCATGGGCATGGGGTACACACGCTCACCGGGCACATCCAGCACCTTCAAGGCCCCGGACGTCTTGAGGGCCGCGCGCACCTGCTCCACCGGGCCCGCCTTCTTGAGCTGCACGTTGAGGGTGAGGCCATGGCCGTAGAAGGTAGGCACCTGCACCGCCGTCCCGGCGATGACGGGCACATCCCCCTTGGACGAGAAGAGCCGAGCCGCCTCCAGCGTCCAGCCGCCCTCCTCCTCCGTCCAGGGTGAATTCACCATGAAGCCGCCGACCTGCGGCACCAGGTTGAACCCCACGCGGTGGGGAAAGGCGTGCGGCTCCGGCTCGCGGCCCGACAGCAGGTCCGCCGTCTGCTTCTCCAGCTCCGCCACGCCGCGCACACCCGCGCTGGACGCCGCCATCAGCGCCGTCACCTGCGCGCGCGTCACGCCGAAGGCCTTCCGCAGCGGCTCCACCACGTGCACCGCGGCGGTCGTCACCGCCCCCGGCAGACACACGATGCGGCCCTTGAAGGTGAAGCCCGCGCCCAGCACGTCCGTGTTGAAGCCCGGCAGCACCATGGGGACGTTGCCGTCACCTCGGAAGGCACTGCTGACGTCCACCACCCACGCGCCCGCGGCCTGCGCGGCCGGAGCCAGCGTGCGAGAGGCCTCGGCGGGCGTGGCCAGCAGCACCAGCTTCACGCCCCGGAAGGCGTCCGGCGTCGCGCGCTCCACCTCGAGCGAGTCCTCGCCGTACTCCACCTCCATGCCCTTGGAGCGCTCGGAGCCGAAGACGCGCACCTGTTCAGCGGGCACGTCCTGCGCGTACAGCGCGGCGAGCACCTCGCGGCCCACCACGCCCGTCGCGCCCACCACGCCAATCGTCAAGTCGTCTCTCATGGCGCGTCCTTTACGCCACCGGAGGCCGGGAGCGCGAGCACCACGAGGCGGCTCAGTCTTCCTTCAACCGTGCGGTGGGCGCCGGCCCGGGCAGCGGCGGGAACTTCGGGTTGCGCTCCGGCTCCGAGGCCCGCACGTAGTGCGGCTCCATGGCGAAGAGCGCCTCCAGCGACTGCGCTTCCGGAAAGCGCGCCAGCTGCGCCAGCGCCACCGCTGACGGGAAGGTCGGCGCCGCCAGCAGCCGGTGTGGCGCCACGCCCTGCGACTCCAGGGCGGCGCGGTAGTCCACCAGCGCGGGCCCCAGCGCCACGGCCCGGGGCTCGGCGGCCATGCGCGCGGCCACCTCCGCGGGTGACATGGCCGTCTCCGGCTCCAACGGCTCCACCGTCCCGCCCTGACGGACGTAGGCCCCCAGGTACAGGTCGTCCTTGCGCGCCACCGCCAGGCAGTACAGCGGCACACCCTCGGGGCCCTCCAGCGCCACCGCCGCCAGCGACGAGGCCCCGGCCACCTTCAGCTTCGTCGCGTAGGCCAGCGACTTCACCGTCGCCAGGCCGATGCGCAGCCCCGTGAAGGAGCCCGGCCCCAGGCCCACCACCAGCCCCTCCAGGGCGGGCAGCGTGGCGCCATGACGTTCGAGCAGCTCCCCGACGATGCCGGGCAGCAGCTCGCTCTGCTTCCGCGGCGGCCCCACCACCACGTGCTCCAGCGTGCGCAGCGCGCCATCCGGCGCTCGCTCCACCAGGGCCAGCGACAACGTCAACGTCGAGGTGTCCAGCGAGAGAAACATGGGACGGCTCACTACACCGGCGCGGCCCACATTGCCTGCGGAATCTCCGACACCCGGTCCTCGCAGCGGTACAGCCGGACGCGCACCACGCCCTTGTCCAGCATGTCCAGCTTCCGGGCGGCGCCCTTGGACAGGTCCACGATGCGCCCGTCGATGAAGGGCCCCCGGTCATTCACGCGCACCTTCACCGCGCGCCCGTTCTCCATGTTCACCACGCGCAGGCACGAGCCGAAGCGCAGCTTGCGGTGCGCGGCCGTCATCGCCTCCTGGTCGAAGCGCTCCCCGCTCGCGGTGGGCCGCCCGTGCAGGCCGGGGCCATAGAACGAGGCCAACCCTTCGCCCAGGTACGAGCGCGGCATCTGCTCGCGCCGCGTCACGCCGGGCGTACCACTGCGGGACTTCGGCGACTTCGACGGGCGGACGGGTTCCTCCACCGGGTCGGGCCTGGCCGCGCGCGAGGCGCACGCGGAGGTGAAACCCAAGCAGAGCAGTCCGGCAACGGCGATTCCTCGCATGCGTCCTCTAGCGGGTGATGTCGTTGGTCACGGCCAACAACATCAGCAGGACGAGCAGCGCGAGCCCCACCATGTTGGCCACTTCGCGGACGCGAACAGGGATGGGGCGGCGGCGAATTCCCTCCCAGGCGGCGGAAAGCAGGTGGAAGCCGTCCAGCACGGGAATGGGCAACAGGTTCATCACCCCCAGGTTGATGGAGATGAGCGCCATCAGGTGGAGGAAGCTGTCCAGGCCCTGCTCGGCGCTCTTCGACGCCAGTTGGTACATCATGATGGGGCCGCCCACGGTGTTCATCGGCACCGAGCCCACCAGCAGCCCGCCGAGGACCCGCACCATCTGCCCGACGATCTTCGGGACGATGAGCGCGGCCTGCTTCAGCGCGGCGCCCGGCCCCAGATGCACCGTCACCTCATCCAGCACCGGCATGTCCGCCGCGGAGAGCACCCAGTTGCGCACGCCCAGGACGATGGGCGAGCTCGCCGTGCCCATCTCGTCCTCCGTCTTCAGCGGCGCCTGCGCCAGCGTCTCCGTGCGCTCGCCGTCCGCGCCCCGCCACGTCAGCTGGAAGGAACGTTCCTTCAGGGCGTTCAGCTTCGAGGAGAACTTGACGAAGGACTCCGGCTTCTCGCCATCCAGGGCGATGATGCGGTCTCCGGGCCGCAGGCCGCCCTTCTCGGCCGCGCTCCCCGGCGCCACGGTGGCCAGGTACAGGTCGGACGTCTCCGCGCCCACCGTCGCCAGACCCACGCCCGGCTGCTTCGGCACGGTGAGCTTCAGGACGGAGGGCACCCGCCCCGTCACGACGCCCGCCGCCACGGAGTCCATGCGCCGGAGGGTGAGCTCCAGGGGCGCGCCCTCCGCGTGCTTGTCCAGCTCCTGCTGGAAGCGCGCTTCCGTCTCCACGCTCACGCCGTTGACGGCCAGGATGCGGTCGAAGGTCCGCAGTCCGGCCTTCTCCGCCACCGAGCCCGGCGGCACGCCGACGATGGGCGGCTTCGACACGGCCTCCACGCCAATGGAGCCGCGCTCCACCGTGTCGATGGGGGACGTCTCCACGTTCTTCGTGGGCGTCACATCCAGCGTCAGCTTCTGGCCGTTGCGCTCCAGGACGATGGGGACGGGCCGCTCGAAGCGGCCGACGAACGCCTCCCGCATGTCGTTGAACGTGCGCACCGGCTCGCCATCCACGGACAGGATGCGGTCTCCAGGGCGGATGCCGGCGGCCTGCGCGGGCATGCCCTCGCTCACCGTTCCCACGTAGGTGGAGGTGGCCTGGTGCGGGCCCAGGAAGACGAAGAAATAGACGAGGATGGGGAAGATGAGGTTGAAGGCCGGCCCCGCCAGGACGATGAGGCCGCGCTTCCACGGGGGCTGCGCCAGGAAGCCCCGGCTGGCCTCCTCCGGGCTGAGCTCCTCGTGGGGCATGTCGCCCGCCATCTTCACGTAGCCGCCCAGCGGCAGCAGGGCAATCTGGTACTCCGTCTCGCCCTTGGTGAAGCCGATCAACTTGGGTCCGAAGCCGATGGAGAACTTCAGGACCTTCACACCACAGGCCTTCGCCACCAGGAAGTGGCCAAGCTCGTGCACCGTGACGAGCACGCCGAGCAGAATGACGAAGAACCCGATGTTTTGGAGCATGGGCGCAACAGTAATCGTGGGCGCCCAGGCGGACAACGCGCAACCGGGCCCGCCGAGCAGGCGGGCAGCCGAAAGAGGCGGTCCCTAGGGCAGCAGGCCCCGAACGAACTGCACGTAGACGAACACCAGGGGCGCGTTGAACAGGAGCGCGTCGATGCGATCCAACACACCACCGTGCCCGGGGATGAGGACGCCCGAGTCCTTCACCCCGTAGGCCCGCTTCAGCATGGACTCACACAGGTCGCCCACCGGCCCCAGGATGCCGCCGGCGATGCCCAGCAGCACGCAGTCCCACACCGTGAACACGGGGAAGAAGAACTGCCGGGCAATGAACATACCGCCCACCGAGCCCAACATGCCCCCGAAGAAGCCCTCCCACGTCTTGTTGGGGCTCACCTCCGGGTAGAGCTTGTGCTTCCCCAGGAACCGCCCGAAGAAGTAGGCGGCGGTGTCATTGGCCCAGGTGATGACCAGCGCGCAGATGACCCAGGCCAAGCCGTGGTCGGGCAACAGGCGCAGCGCGGACACGGCCGTGAGGCCCACCGCGCCGTAGAGGAAGCCGTTGACCAGGTGCGCCGTGCGGGTGGGCGCCTCCGCCAGCGGCCCCTTGAAGAGGTGGTAGATCCACGCGAAGAACGCGAAGACGATGGTGAGCCAGAAGGCCGTCTCGCCCGTGCGCGCCGCGTCCCGCATGGGCAGGAAGGGCAGCACCGCGGCGAAGGCCATGCCGACCCAGGAGGCCACCGTCAGGCGCTTCTGGACGATGAGGTAGTACTCACCCACGCACGCGGCGGCGGCGGCGCCCAGCAGGGCCGCGCTCCAGTAACCACCGAGGAACAGCAGCAGGAGGACCAGCGGCAGCAGTGTCACCGCGGAGACGACGCGGATGACGAGGTTTCGGTTCTTGTCGTTCACGCCTTGGCCTGCTGAGGAGCGTCCTCCCGCTGCACCTGTGCGGACGTGAGGCCGAAGCGGCGCTCACGCTGCTGGTACTGCGACACGCAGCGGAGGAACTCGTCAGTACGGAAGTCCGGCCACAAGGCGTCGGTGAAGCACATCTCCGCGTACGCCATCTGCCAGAGCAGGAAGTTGGACACGCGCAGCTCCCCACTGGTCCTCACCATCAGGTCCAACGGGGGCAGTCCCTGCGTCCAGAGGAACTGCTCGAAGTCGCTCTCCTCCAACCGTCCCGCCGCCAGCTCCCCACGCTCCACGGCCTCGGCCAGCCGCCGCGCCGCGTGGAGGATCTCCTCACGCCCGCCGTAGGACAACGCCAGCGACAGCACCATGCCGGTGTTGTGCGCGGAGTCGGCCCGGAGCCGGTCCAGCGGATCACGCACGTAGCGCGGCAGCCGGTCCACGTCTCCAATGGCGTTGAGGCGAATGCCGTTGTCCAGGATTTCGGAGCGCTCTCGCTCCAGATACTCCCGGAGCAGGTCCATCAATCCGGCGACCTCTTCCGCCGGACGCGCCCAGTTCTGCGACGAGAACGCGTAGAGCGTCAGCGCCTGGATGCCCAGGCGGCGCGCGGTGCGCGTCACTTCGCGCACACTCGACGTCGCCTCCCGGTGCCCCTCCAGCCGGGGCAGCCCTCGGGACTCCGCCCATCGCCCGTTGCCGTCCATGATGATGCCCACGTGGCGCGGCATCGGCCGGGCCTTGACGGCTTGTTCCAGGGTGGAAATCACTGAAGGGCGTTCCATGAAGCCGCGCACCCTAGCGATGCCGCCGCGCGCCGTCCACGGGCGCGTGCCCCAACCGTCACGGTCGGCCCCTGACTGGTCGCCCGGTGGCGGTGGGTGGCCGTCCCCCGTCAGAGCGCAGGCGCCATGTAGGCGTAAGTAGGCAACCATTCACTCGGAGGCCTCTCAGCCCCGGGGCCAATCCGGGCTGGCAATCTCCATGGGGCCGTCGCGCCAGGACATGTAGGCGTCCTCGTCCGCGACCTGGTACGGCCTGCCGAAGGCGCGCGCGAAGTAGTCGCCCCAATGCGGCTGGGAGCCGTCGGCGTCCGTGAAGCCGTATTCGCGTGCCAGGGCCCAGGAGCTGAAGACACCGCCGGCCTTGGCGCCCACGTTCGGATCCGCCGCGAGCGCCGCCACCGCCCGGCCCACGAAGCAGGGACTCTCCGAGGCGATGAAGTGCGGGTCCTTCGCCGCGCCATCGCGCCAGTTCGCTTCCGTGACGCCGAAGTTCTCCAGCATCTCCTCGGAGCGGAGGAAGCCGGGCGTCAGCGCCAGCGCGGTGACCTTCGTGCGGCGCAGCTCCCGGGACATCCCGAAGGCGAGCCGGATGACGGACATCTTCACCAGGTCGTACCAGAGGTTGCCGCGGTAGCCGAACGAGTCCCCATCCGTGATTTCGACGATGAGCCCCCGCTCACCGTCCAGCATGAGCGGCACGGCGTGGCGGCTGGTGAGCAGATGCGTGAAGACGGCCCGTTCGAACATCTGCTGCCCCTTCGCGGCGGACTGTTTCCAGAACGCCGGGCCGAACTCGGTGAGTCCGTCGCCGCCCCAGATGTCGTTCACCAGGATGTCGAGCCGTCCTTGCTCCCGCTGAATGCGCGCGCACAGGGCTTCGACCTCCGATTCGACGGAATGGTCCACGCGGACGGCGATGCCCCGGCCGCCCTTGGCGTCGACGATTTCGGCGGTCTCCTCGATGGTCTCCGGCCGCGAGCCCGTCGCGGGCCGTCCGCGCACGCTGCGCCCGGTGCAGTACACGGTGGCGCCGGCTTCTCCCAACATGGTGGCGATGCCGCGCCCCGCGCCTCGTGTGGCTCCAGCGACCAGGGCGACGCGTCCTCCGAGTGGCTTCATGGCGGGCACTCCTCCAAGCCCACGGACGACCGTGGACCGCAGTGGTTCGTGTTCGCACCCTAGGCAGGGAATCCTGACAGCCCCTGTCATGATTCCCCGCCTAGACTTCGCTTTGGAACCTGCCCATGCGCGCCGACCGACTCGTCAGTTTGACGCTGCTCCTCCAGACACGCCCGAAGATGACGGCGGGCGAGCTGGCAAGGGAGCTCGAGGTCTCCGAACGGACCATCCACCGGGACCTCGACGCGCTCTCCGGCGCGGGCGTGCCCGTGTACGCCACCCGAGGCGCCTCGGGCGGCGTGGCGTTGATGGAAGGCTGGCGCACCCAACTCACGGGCTTCACCCGGGCGGAGCTGCATGCACTGGCGGCCGTGGCGGCACCGGGGGCCCTGGATGACCTGGGCCTGACGTCGGCGCTGCGTTCGGGCCTGGTGAAGATGGCGGCCTCCCTGCCCGCACTCCAGCAACCCGCGCTGGAGTACGCACGCCAGCGGCTTCACGTGGATGCGTCCTCGTGGTTTCCAGAACGCGAGGCCGTGCCTCATCTGGCGACGCTGCGCGACGCTGTCTGGCAGGACCGCCGCGTGTCGCTGACGTACCGGGACTTCGAAGGCAAGCCGAGCCGCAAGGTGGTGGACCCGTACGCGCTCGTCATCAAGGCGGACCGTTGGTACCTCGTCGCGAGCACGGGCGAGGATGAACCGCGTGTGTATCGAGGCTCGCGTGTGGACGGTGCACGGATACGCCCGGAGACCTTCATCCGGCCGGCGCGCTTCGACCTGCCCGCGTTCTGGAAGGCGTGGTGCTCACGCTTCGCGGAGAAGCGCGCGCAGTACGAAGTCACGCTGCGATTGACGTCGGAGGCGCTGGAGGCGCTGCGAAAGATTCGGCCGCGAGCGGAGGGTGCACGGCTGGATGCCGCGCCGCTCGCAGCGGATGGACGCAAGACAGTGGTCGTGGACTTCGAGCGCGAAGCGATTGCCTTCAGCCAGCTCTGCGACGTCGGCTCGGGCTTCGAAGTGCTCGCCCCGGAAGCACTGCGAACAAAGCTCCTGAAACTGGCGACGGGCATCCTCGACATGCATCGAAGTGCCACGCCTTGACGCACGGCCAGGCGAAGCTTGCGCTGTTGGGCAAGCCTCGCGGGGACTACGCGGGCACAGCAATTCGCACACCCTTTCTTAGACAAAAGAACGAGCGTGGTAGCTTTGCCATTCATGGAAAGCTCCATTCTCAAGAAAGCACCGCTCCAGGTATGGGTGCTGAGCTTCACGCTGCTGCTACCTGGACTGGCTTTCGGGCAAACCGTGACGGCCAAGGCCGCGCAAGCCAGTTCGCGCGACTCCTCGTTTCGCGCACGGCTGAAGGCGGCAGCGCAGCTCTATGAGGAACTTGAGTACGAGCAGGCGCTGAAGACGCTCACCCAGGCCAAGGCACTGGCCACGACGGACGACGAACGGGCAGAGGCCGCGATGTACGAGGCCATTGTCCTCGCCGATCTCGGGAGACGCTCACAGTCCCTGAGAGCCTTCCGCGAAGCCCTGTCACTTCAACCAGACTCCCAGCTCCCCGTCAGGGTCTCTCCCAAGGTGGCTCGGGACTTCGACGACGTACGCAAGAAGCTCCAGAGCGAACGCGTGGCTTCGGCCCCCGTCGAGCCACCGCCGCCGGCCCCTTCGCAGGACCGCCCCGTCCTCGAACCCGAGGGAGCTGCGTCGGCCGTCGCTACACCATCACCTGCTGCGCCAACCCCTTCACTCCTCACCAGCGCCGAGCCCGAACTCGTGGCACATGAGTCAACGGGCCTCCGCATCCGTCCCCTCCCCGTGGCCTTGCTTGGTGCAGGGGTGCTCGCGGGTGGCATCGGGAGCTACCTCGGACTGCGCTCCCGGAGCGACATCCAGAGCGCGCGAGACACCTTCAGTGTCAATGAACAGATGGGACATCTGGACGCGGCGCGCGGCAAGGCGCTCGGCGCCAACATCTTGTTCGGTGTCGCGGCGACAGCGGCGGCGGGAGCGGTCATCACCTACTTCCTGGATAACGAAGCCACGGCGCAGCGGGAGGCGCGATGAACCGCATTTTTCTGGCGTGCCTTGTTCTCCTGTCCGGCATGGCCTGCACCGTGCCCAGCCTCGACGAACTCCACCCATGTGACATCAACGACCTCATGGGCGACTCCGTCGACGCATTCCTGGGTGACAAGCCGACGTGCAGAGCCCTCAAAGTGTCGATCGACTACTCGGGGTTCCTTCCTGGCTGCGTGCTCGTCAGTGCCCGGGACGAAGCCAGTGGGAAAGCGTCCACCGTCGAGCTTGCCGGCAAGGGCGGCCGCTCAGGAGGGTCCCTCCTCGTCAGTGTATTTGCGCCGAGCAGTTGGGGCGACTCCGTCCAAGTGGAGGCACGTGCATTTGAGAAGAGCTGCGAAGCGACACCCGTGATGACGCGTTCGATACGCGTGAGCCCCAAAACGGGGAAGACCGAGCCAGTGACGCTGTCGCTCCAAGCAACGGACGCGGACGGCGACGGCTACGTCTCCGTGCTCACCGGCGGAACGGACTGCAACGACAACAACGCGAGCATCCACCCGGCTGCAACCGAGCTTTGCAACGACGTCGACGACAACTGCAACGGACAGTCGGACACGGTGGAGTTACGCCTGGGCCAGGACTGCTCTGAGGCAGAGGGGTGCGAAGGCGCTCGGGCGTGCGGCGAAAATGGTGCCGTCATCTGCAACATGCCGTTGGCCGTGTATGCCTACCCTGACGTGGACCAGGACGGAGACGGAGACAGGCTCGCAACGCCCGTCGCCTTCTGCACCGGCGTGCCGCAGGGCTATGTCACGGGCCCCGCGGACGACTGCAACGACAACAACGCCAGCATCCGGCCTAGCTCGCCGGAGCTCTGCAACGGCGTCGACGACAACTGCAACGACCAGATTGACGAGACGTTCACCGACCTCGGCACGGCGTGCACCGCTGCCGCCCAGTGCGCCGGCGTCTACGTCTGCGACACCTCCGGCATCGCCTCCACCTGCCAGCCCACGACGATCCCCAACAACTGGTACCTGGATGGCGACGGGGATGGCTTTGGTGTTGGCACGGCCGTGTCGTCCTGCGCCTCGCCTGGCGCGGGCTACGTCGAGGCTGGTGGTGACTGCAACGACGGCAACCCGTTCACCTACCCAGGCGCGCCGGAACTGTGTGACGGACTGGACAACAACTGCGACGGGAATGTCGAAGGCCCTGATGTCTGCCCGGACAGAGGTGCAAGCTGGGTAGCACGGACCGTTGGCGTGGCTGACCAGGAATGGCGCGCCATCTTCACGGAATTTCCAGGCGACGTGACTGTCTCAGGGAACCAGGGCGGGACCGCGATACTCACGCCGTCCTCATCCACGTTCCAGACCAACGCGACCAACTGCGGCGACTCCAACAGGGGGTGGAGCGCTGTTTGGGCCGACATGGCAAACCAAGGACGTATCTATATCGGCTCATCAGGAGGCTCTCTTTCCTTTTTGGACAGGTCACAAAATGCCTGCACCCAGACGCATGACATGGTCCGATGGGTCCGAGGGCTCGTCGGCTTCCGACACGAAGGAACTCTGGAGCTTCATGGAGTCACCGAGAACTCCGGCACAGTGGGCCAGGGACTGACGTTCACGTGGACCGGAGAATCCGGGCCGAATGAGCTGAAATTCGGAACCACCACTGTCGGGCCGCTCTTCGACCTCCACGGGCGTTCCCGGTCCTTGCTGTTCGCGGTCGGCGGCTTCGATGGCGGGTCCAGCAGACCTCGAATCTACCGTTTCAACACCAACACCAGTCAGTGGCAGTCGGAGCAGGTGGAGACCACAATCTCAGGCCTGGGCCGACTTCGTGGAGTCTGGGTGGTGAACGACAAGCTCGCCTTTGCAGTGGGCGACGCCCTGGGCGGTCAGAACTCTGTCCTCCGCTGGGACGGCAGCACGTGGAGCAGGATGCCCTTCCCCAACACGCACAGCGAGCTACTGACCTCCGTCGTCGCATTCGGCGCCAAATCCATCTACGTCACCTCCTACAACGGGCGCATCTACCGGTACGACGGCACGCAGTGGCAGATCATCTTCGAGAACACGAACCTCCGATTCAACGACATCGCAGGCACCAGCCCCGCAGACCTCTGGGTCGCGGGAAGCAACGGACAGATTCTCCACTGGCCTCAATAGCAAGCCTCACCACCGAGGCCACACATCAGGTGGCCTCGGTGCGGGCGCGGCTCACTCCGCTTCGAGATTGAGCTTGAACACATTGGGCTGGCCCGCCTTCACATCAACGGTCCGGGTCACGTCCTTGCCCAGTTCCTTGTTGACGAGCCGGATGGTGTGTCGCCCCTCGGGCACCTCAACCGCGGCGAACGGCGTCTGCCCCAGGACCTTCCCGTCCAACGACACCACGGCATACGGACGGATGCGGAACTCCAGGCGCCCCTTTGCAACAGCCGCCACCTTCTGAGTCGGCGCCCTTTCACGAGCCCGCGATGGTTTCGGCACTGGCTCCCCAGACGCCTTCGCGGGCTCACGCTCCGCCACGACAGCGCTCCCCTCCTTCGAAGCCGCTCCGCCGTTCTCAGGCGGAGCATCCTTCACAGTGGGAGGCCCTGCTTCGGGCGTGGTGGCATCCCGTGCGACGCGCGGCTCCTGCGGCACCACGGGGACATCCGCCGAGACCTGCGGTTTCGCCAGTGCCCTGTCACTCGAATCCTGAGCGCTCGCCTTCACGTCCACGGCTGGTTTCGCCTGCGGCACATTCCTGCCGCTTTGGCTCGGAGCAACAGGCTCGCTCGGCAACTGCGTGAGCGGCGGTGGATTCACACGAACCGGCGAGACCTCTGAATCATCGCCGCGCATCACGGTGACAGCGCCGCCCACCAACAGCGCGACCACAGCCCCGACGATGACGGCAATCCGCCCTCCTGGCCGCCCTGATGGCACCGTCGCGGCGTACTCCGTGCTCCGCGTATGCACAGCGTCGTCCGCATCCTCGGGAGCATCAGGCGCCGATGAAGCCCCTCCCGGCGGCGGCGGCGACGCAGCCGCCATCGCCACCGCGTCTTCGTCACGCGCATGCGGCGCCTGTACCTTCACCCCCGAGGCCCGGGCCTGCGCCCTTGGCCGGGACGTTCCACGCGGTGACGCATCCGCCCGGAGCGCGGGCGTCTTCACGACCACCGGGTACGACTGAAGTGTGTCCTGCTGCGGGGAGGAGCGCGGCTCCAACGCCCGAACCACGCCACCGATGGCAACCGGCATGGGCGTCGTCGGCGACGTCGAATCCGCTGGCACCTCCTCGGGTGCCACAAGCGACCGGGGCATCGGCGTCGTCGGCGAGGTCGAATCCACCGGCGGCGACACCATGGACACGCTCCGGGCATCCGACTTCGCCTGCGACGCCACCGCTCCCTTGCTGCCTCCCTGCGACGGCGTCATCGCCGGAGCCGCGGCCACCTCCGGCACCCACTGCGCGATGCGCTGGGCAATCTGATACGCGCCCACCGGCTCGCCCGTCGACAACACGAACCGCTCCAGGTCGTCCTGCAACGCCCGGCAGTCCGCGTACCGCCGCTCCCGGTCCTTCGCCAGCGCCTTGTCGAGCACCTGCTGCAACACCACGGGCACATCCGGCCGCCGCGCCGACACCGGAATGAACGGCTCGAACAGAATCGCCTGCATCACGCTCACGTCCGTCGTCGCATCGAACGGCCGCTTCCCCGTGAGCAGTTCGTACAGCACCACCCCGAGCGCGTAGACATCCACCCGCCGGTCCATGGCCTTCGCCTGGAGCTGCTCGGGAGGCATGTACGCCACCTTGCCCTTCACCACGCCCGTCAGCGTCCGGTGCCCCTGCCCCGCCACCTTCGCGATGCCGAAGTCCACCACCTTCACCGCGCCCTGCCGCGACACCAGGATGTTGTCCGGACTCACGTCACGGTGAATCAAGCCCAGCGGCTCGCCCGTCTCCACGTCACGGAACTCGTGCGCGTACGCCAGCCCCTCCGCCGCGGCCGCCACCACCTTCGCGCAGAAGGCGGGAGGCAGCGCTTCCTCCGCGGCCCGCTTCACCAGCTTGCGCAGGTTCGGGCCGTCGATGAACTCCATGGCCAGGAAGAAGCTGCCCTCGGCCTCACCGAAGTCGAAAATCTGCACGATGTTCGGGTGCTCGAGCTGCGCCGCCAGCCGCGCCTCGCCCAGGAACATCTCGACGAAGGCCGCGTCCTCCGCCAGGTGCGGAAGGATGCGCTTGAGCACAAGCGTCTTCTCGAAGCCGCGTGGCCCCGCGGCCTTCGCCAGGAAGACCTCCGCCATGCCGCCTGACGCAAGCTTTCGCACCAGCTGGTACTTCCCGATTTGCATTGACTCGGGTTCTCCCAGGTTTGTCGGAAAAGTAAAACCACTTGCCGCCAGTTCTGCCGTGCGCCGAGCAATCAGGCGATGCCAACGTTGACCCTGACGTGACGTGGTCCGTAGGATTTCGGCACCCCATGCCCCCGAAGGTCATCGGTCCCTACCGCGTTCTGGAGACGCTTGGCAGTGGCGGGGCAGGAACCGTTTATCGGGCCCTGGACCGCCGCACCACCGACGAGGTCGCGCTGAAGCTGCTTTCAGCCGGCCCCGCGCGGGATGCTCGTGCCGCGCGCAGACTCGCCCGCGAGTTCGACACACTCGTAGACCTGTCTCACCCCAACGTCGTGAAGGTGTTCGAGTCCGGCGTGCACCAGGGCGTGCCGTACCTGGCCATGGAGCTCATCGAGGGCCTCACCCTCCGCCACTACCTCGACCTGAGCAGCGGCGACCGGCAAGCCCCTCCGGGCAGCCACACGCCGCGCAGCCCCTTGTCCGTCCTCCGGACCGCGGACGACGACTTCGGCCCCTTGAGCCGGAGCTTCTCCGATTCGATGGATGACTCGGAGGACAGCCCGTTTGACGGCACCTTCGGCCTGGAGGCCTTCGCGGAGGAGGCCCCCAGCGAGGACCTGGAGAGCTTCGCCTCCAGTGGCAGCCCGCACGTGGGCATCGGCTCGGATGATTCGCTGGAGGGCTTCGACCTGCCGCCCCCCATGCCGCGCCCCGCGGAGCCCGAGGAGGAGCCGGGGCGCGTGGTCCGCGAAGAGGACCTCAACCGGCCCGAACGCATGGGACGTCTCAAGGACGCCATGCTCCAGATTTGCGAGGCCCTGGCCTACATCCACGGCCACGGCCTGGTTCACCGCGACCTCAAGCCGTCCAACATCATGGTGGACGACGACCGGCAGGTGCGGCTGATGGACTTCGGGCTCGCCAAGTTCCTGGCGGACGACGCGGCCATCACCGAGGCCGGCAAGCTGGTGGGCACCTACCGGTACATGGCGCCGGAGCAGATTCTGGGCGAGCCCCTGGATGGACGCTCCGACCTGTACAGCCTGGGGGTCATCCTCTATGAGCTGCTCAGCGGGCGGCCCCCCTTCGACGCGAAGACGCCGCACGAGCTCTGGCGCCAGGTGCTGGAGACGGAGCCGCCCCCCGTGCTGGCGCTGAACCTTCACGGGGACCCGCAGCTCGCGCGCGTCGCCCACCGCCTCATCCGCAAGGAGCCGGACGACCGGTTCCAGACGGCCGAGGAAGTCTACGAGGCCCTGTCCGAGTGAATCCCTCCAAGCTGCACACCCTCACCGTGGACGCCGACAAGGCGGGCCAGCGGGTGGACCTCTTCATTGGTGAAGCGCTGGGTCTGTCTCGCGCGCGCCTCAAGCGCCTCTTCGAGGCGGGCGCGGTGAAGGTGAATGGCCGCCCCGCGAAGAAGGGCCTCACGCTCACCGCCGGGCAGCACATCGCCGTCGAGGTGGAAGAAGAGTCCCGTGAGGCCGTGCCCGACGCGGACTTCCCGCTCACCGTGCTGCACGAGGACGACTCGCTCGTGTTCGTGGACAAGCCCGCGGGCCGGCCCTCCCACCCCCTGCAGTCCGGAGAGACGGGCACGGTGGCCAACGCGCTGGTGGCCCGCTATCCCGAATGCGCCCAGGCCTCGCTGGACGCGCGAGAGGGCGGCCTGTGCCACCGGCTGGACGTGGAGACCTCTGGCGTCGTCGTGGCCGCGCGGACGCGGGACGCGTGGAACGCCGTGCGCGAGGCCTTTGGCAGCCGCGCCGTGGACAAGCGCTACCTGGCGCTGGTGACAGGACCACTGACGGACGAGGGCGACATCGACCTGCCCCTGCGTCACCACCCCCGGCATCCGGACCGCGTGGAGCCCGCGCCCTACGGGGCCGAGGACGCCCGGGACGCGGTGTCGAAGTTCACCGTGCTGTCGCGCGCGGGTGAGTTCAGCGTGGTGGAGGTGAAGATTCTCACCGGCGTGCTGCACCAGGTGCGCGCGCACCTCGCGGGCATTGGCGCCCCCATCGTCGGCGACAGCCTCTACGGCGGGCGCGAGGCCCCGGAGCTGGGCCGCTTCTTCCTGCACGCTCGCTCGCTGGGCCTGACGCACCCGCGGACGCGGCGGAACGTGACGGTCCACAGCCCCCTGCCCCCGGAGCTGCGCGCGGAGCTGGAGCGGCGCGGCCTGCCCTTGCCCCGCGGTGAGCAGCGGGACTGAGGGCTTTCCACTATTCGCCCATCACCTTGACGATGACGCGCTTTCGGCGCTGGCCGTCGAACTCGGCGTAGAACACCTGCTGCCAGGGCCCCAGGTCCAGCTTCCCGCCCGTGACGGGGATGATGACCTGGTGGTGGACCAGCAGTGACTTGAGGTGGGCGTCGCCGTTGTCCTCGCCCGTGCGGTGGTGGCGGTAGTCGGGACCGGCGGGCGCCAGGTGCTGGAGCCACTCCCAGATGTCTTCATGGAGACCGGGCTCGTCGTCATTGACGAAGACGCCCGCGGTGATGTGCATGGCGGAGACGAGGACCATTCCCTCCTGGATGCCACTCTTGCGCACCAGGGCCGTCACGGTGTCGGTGAGACGGACCAGCTCCCGCCGCCGCGGTGTCTCGAACCACAGGTACTCCGTCAGGCTCTTCATATCCGTATCCGCCAGGCGTCAGAGTGCCCCGTTAAAGTGACTCACACCATGCGAGCCATCATCCACGTGGACATGGATGCCTTCTATGCATCCGTGGAGCAGCGGGACAACCCGGCCCTGCGGGGCAAGCCGCTCATCGTGGGCGGGCATGCCCAGCGCGGTGTCGTGGTCGCCGCCTCCTACGAGGTGCGCCCCTTCGGCGTGCGCAGCGCCATGCCCATGGCCCGTGCGACGAAGGCCGCGCCCCATGCGCTCGTCGTGAAGCCCCGCTTCGCCGCCTATGCCGAGGCCAGCGAGCAGGTGTTCGCCATCTTCGAACGCTACACGCCGCTCATCGAGCCGCTGTCGCTCGACGAGGCCTTCCTGGACGTGACGGCGTCGGTGGGCCTCTTCGGCACGCCCGCGGACATCGCCCGGCGCATCCGCAAGGAGATTGCCGACGAGTTGAACCTCCCCGCCTCCGCGGGCGTGGCCACGGCGAAGTTCGTGGCGAAGATTGCCTCCGACCTCGCCAAGCCGAATGGGCAGCGGGAGGTGCGCGCCGAGGAGACGGTGGCCTTCCTCGCGGGCCTGCCGGTGTCGCGCCTGTGGGGCGTGGGGCCGAAGACGGAGGAGGCGCTCCGGCTCGCCGGGCTGAAGACGATTGGCGACGTGGCGGCCCGGGATTTGGACTGGCTGGAAGACAGGCTGGGCTCCAGCGGACGGCACCTGTGGGAGCTGTCCCAGGGCATCGACACGCGCGAGGTGGTGCCGGACCGGGCCGCCAAGAGCGTGGGCGCGGAGGACACCTTCGACGAAGACCTCGTGGGGGTGGACGCGCTCAAGCCGCACGTCCACGCCCAGGCCCTGCGCGTGGCCCGGCGGCTGCGGCGGGCGGCGCTGAAGGGCCGCGTGGTGCAGCTCAAATTGAAGTTCGCGGACTTCACGCTCATCACCCGGCGAACCACGCTGCGCGAGGCCACGGATGACGGGCAGACGCTCTACCGCGCGGCGCTGGAGCTGCTGGACAAGTCGCACCAGGGCAAGCCGCTGCGGCTCACCGGCGTCAGCGTGCAGTTGGACGAGGAGCCGCCCCAGTTGGGCCTCTTCCCCGCCGCCGCGCCACGCACCGCGAAGCTGAACGCGGCGCTGGACAAGATTGCCGAGCGGTTTGGCAGCAAGGCCATCACCACCGCGGACATCGCCGGCAGTGAGGCCACCGACAGCGCCGAACACCGCTCCGAGCGCCCGGTGGACAAGGGCGGGCCCAAGGACTGAGGGCCCGGTACGGGTGGGGCCTCACGCCTGTTCGCGGAGCAGCCCCACACACCTCACGGTAGGGACTTCGACTCAGGCAGCACCCGGCCCGGAAGCCGAGCCGGTGCCCTCACATCACGGACGCGACCTCGAGTCAGGCGTCGCCCGACTCGGAGGATGAACCGGCGCTCTCACCGGACGAGCCGTTCGCCGAGGGACGGCGGCGGCGGCGACGGCGACGGCGCTTGCGCTGGCCTCCCGCGTCGGACTCCTCGCCGTCCGCTGCGGCGGCACGCGGCTGCGGCACCTCGCCGGCCTTCCAGGCCTCCAGCTGCTCGCGATTCTCGCCCGTGGCCTCCACCGTCATCTCGAACACGGTGAGGGCCTCGCTGAAGAGGGGGTGCCGCTTGAAGGCGGCGCTGCGGCGACGGCGCTCACCGGACAGGGTGCGCTGGGCCAGCAGCAACATGCGGCAGCGCTCGGCGATGCGGCGCGGAAGACGCGCGGACTGGACGAAGCCCGCGAGCAGGTCTTCCACCACCTGCGACACGGACGGGCGGCCCTCCTGCGACTCCTCGGGCCCCGTCGAGCGGCTGATGGGAATCAGCAACATCGCCAGGAGGATGGCGTCGTCCAGCGCCTCGCCCGAGGACACGCGCCGGTCCAGCGACTCCGCGAAGGCGTAGAACGTCTTCTCGCCTTCCTTGCCGTGCTGCTTGAGGTACGCGTTGACGGGCGGCAGGAGGATTTTGAGCGCGTCCAGCGCGTCCAGCAGCTTCAGCGCCGGCGCGGACACACCGCCGCGGATGAGGCGGAACGTCTCCTCCAGCAGGCGCGCGGGCGCGCAGCGGGGCAGGTCCTCCACCGCGCCTTCCATGGCCGCGTACGTCCGCGACTCGATGTCCAGGCCCAGCTTCGCCGCGAAGCGCACCGCGCGCAGGATGCGCACCGGGTCCTCGCGCATGCGCACTTCCGGGTCGCCAATGGTGCGGATGAAGCGCTCATCCAGGTCACGGCGGCCCCGGACGTAATCGATGACCCGCCCTTCGGCCACGTCGTAGAACAGGCCGTTGATGGTGAAGTCACGGCGGCGCGCGTCCTGCTGCGCGGTGCCGAAGACGTTGTCGTGGGTGATGAGCAGGTCCTCACCGTCCCCCTCATCCTCACCGCCGTTGGCCGCGTGCTCCAGCTCCGTCGGATTCGCACGGAAGGTGGAGACCTCGATGATCTTCCCGCCTTTGAAGTAAACGTGCGCCAGCCGGAAGCGCCGGCCAATCAGGCGGCAGTTGCGGAAGATGCCGCGCACCTCGTTCGGCGTCGCGCTGGTGGCGATGTCGAAGTCCTTCGGCTTGCGCCCCAGCAGCAGGTCACGCACGCAGCCGCCCACCATGTACGCCTGATGGCCGTGCTGATGCAGGCGGAGCACCACCTTGAGGGCGTCCGGGTCCAGCTCGTCGGGGTCGATTTCCGCCGGCTCGCCGCTGGGCCGGACATGGGGCGCGTGCAGCGCGCGCTCATCGGGCGTCGGCTCCGGTTCGGGCTCCAGGACGATGGGGACTTCCTCGACGTCCTCGCCCCGGGCCTCGGCGGCGTCCTCGGCCTCTGCGGCGGCCAACGCGGCCTCGGCGCCCAGGACGGCGTCGTCCAGGCCCGACTCAGCCGGGTCTACCTCGTCGTCATCTTCCTCGTCGTCCTCGTCCTCGGCATCCGCGTAGACGGGGGCCGGAGGCGGCTCGGCGGGGGTGGCGACTTGTATCGAGGGGATTTCAGTGGAGGCCTGCTCGTCGGCGGCCACGGGCTTGGAGGCGCTGTCCTCTTCAGGGTGCGCCGACAGCTCCAGTTGGGAGTTCATGGGAACCTCTTGTTCGCCGCGCTCGGAAGTCCCTGCCGCCTCGGGAGAGGCAACCTCGCGCGCGTCATTCTCGGGCGCAGGTGGCAGCAGACCGCCGGCAGGCGGCGTCTCAGTCAAATCTCGTGTCATCAGCCAGGGACACCCCATCGGGGCGCTTGTAGGCCTGCCGTCTATACCGCATCCTCCGGGTAGGGAGTAGCGATGGACGACATTGTTGTCGGATGTCACCGGGCAGCGGGCTCCCCCGCCCGCTTTCCTGCTCCCAACCAGGGGACAGGGCACGCGCGAAGCGTGGGGGCCGCGGGCCTGTGTCCTGTATCAACACGGCGTCCGCCGGAAACGTTCTGGGGCCGGCCCGCGAGGGGAATGCAGGCCCACCCGGGGGGCAGCCGAGCGGCCTGCCCCTACTGCGGCTTGGTGCGCCCCTTGTGGTTCCGGGGCAGCGCGTGGTGGATGAGGGAGACGTAGTCCACCGCCTGCACCGGCGGGGGGGGCGGCGGCGTGCCCAGCGCGGCCAGGCGCTTGCTGAAGGCGGCCAGGATGTCCGGCATGGGCCGCATCGCCGCGAGCAGCTTGTTGGGCCCCTCCAGCGCCTGGGACAGCGCCACCGCCGCCTGCTGGAGCGGCAGCCCGCGCCGCAGCAGGTCCTGGAACGAGTTGGACAGGGTGATGATGTTGTGGCCCGCCGTCTGCACCATCTCCACTGCGATTTTCAGCACCTGCGGCGCCGTCAGGTGGCCGTCCGCCAGCAGCACCAGCGCGGCCTGGAAGTAGTTGAAGATGGGCACCACGCGCGGTCCGTAGGGCGTGAAGTGCGCGGGGGGCGTCAGCCTGTCCAGGTGGATGAAGATGCGGCGCACCGGGTCGCCCACGGGAATCTTCTTCCACGCCTCGCGCACCCGCAGCGCGTCGTCCGGGTACACCCCGCCCGCCTCCAGCACCTGCGACAGCACGCGCTCGTCCACGCGGCCCGCCACCAGGTCCGCGAAGAGCGAATAGATGAACGCGTCCGCCTCCGCGTCGTCACCGAAGAGGACTTCCTCCGCCTCCACCGGCGCGTGCACCCGGCTCTCAAGAATCGCGGGCAGCTTGTAGCCCACCTGCCCGCGCAGGGCCCGGAAGCGGCCGCGCAGCAGGTTGCCCACGTTGTCCTTGAGGACGAACTCGTCCCACCGCACGCCGTCCAGCTTGAGCTTCTCCTCCAGCACGGCCCGCATCTGCTTCGGGCTGCCGGAGACGATGCACAGCCGCGAGTCCCCGTTCTCCGACAGCTCGCGGATGAGCGCGCTGGCGCCCGGCACGGCCACCTTCTGGTGGGCCTTCTGGAACGCCGTCCGCACCAGGTCACGGAGCGAGTCGAACTCCGTCTGGAGGTACGTCTTGTCCAAGTCCCAGCGGTAGATGCGCCGGGGCGGACGCGGGTCGATGCGGTCCGGCAAGCTCACTTCTTCAGGCCTTCCCGGATGGCGGCGCCCAGGTTGTTCGACACCACCTTCGCCGCGACCTTCCCCGCGTTGGCGATGGCCCGCGACTTCGAACGCCCGTGTGCCTTGATGAAGATTTTATCGAACCCCAGGATGGGGGCCCCGCCGTACTGGTTCCAGTCGGTGATGTCCTTGATGCGCTGGATGCCGCTGGACAACATCGCGAGCCCCGCGCGCCACCGCAGGCTCTCCTTGTAGGCGTACTGGGCCAGCTCCACCACCGTGTCGTGGACGCCCTCCAGCATCTTCAGGCAGACGTTGCCCACGAAGCCGTCGGTGACGATGACGTCCGCGGTGCCCTTCGGGATGTCGATGCCCTCCACGTTGCCGATGAAGTGGATGTCCTTCATCTCCGACAGGCGGGCATGGGCCTCCACCACGCGGGGCGGGCCCTTCTGCGGCTCGATGCCGTTGGACAGGAGCGCCACCTTGGGGCGCTCGTTCTGGGAGATGATGCGCGCGTAGGCGGAGCCCATCACCGCGAACGTCACCAGGTCATCCGCGGTGGCCTCCACCGTGGCGCCCACGTCCAGGATGAGGGAGAACGGGTCCCCCTTCGCGCCGCGCACCGAGCGCGTCGGGTACACCGTGGCCAGCGCCGCGCGCCGCACGCCGGGGATGAGCTGGAAGTGCCGGGCACACGCCAGCACGCCCGCGCCCGTATTGCCCGCGGACACCAGCGCCTGCGCCTCGCCCTCCGCCACCAGCCGCGCGGCCACCGCCACGGACGCGTTCGGCTTGCGCGCCAGCGCCTCGCCTGGCTTCTCGTCCATGCCGATGAAGTCCGCCGCGTGCTGCACGGAGATGCGCTCGCCGTTGTGCTTCGTCTCCGCCAGCGCGTCGTCGATGAGGGTGCGGTCCCCCACCAGGAGCGTGTGGATGTGGGGGGACTCGAGCGACAGCATCGCCGCTCCCCGGACCACCTCGGCCGGGCCGTGGTCCGTTCCCATGACATCGAAGGCAATCGTCACTGGCTGCGGCTGCGTCCCCACCATGTCCTCCATCTTAGGACCTTTGCTCGGCCCCCGCGCCTGCCATTCTCGTCTGAGCCACCAGGGACAATCCCAGGAGCCCCGCCATCGCCACCATGCCCGCCGCCGTCCCGTACGGGGCCGCGGGCCCCAGCCGGGTGAAGAGCCAGCCCCCCAGCGCCGGCCCCAGAATCCGCCCCAGCGAGCCGAAGGCCTGGTACGCCCCCAGCACCGCCCCCAGCCGCTCCGGCGGGGCATGCAGAGATACCAGGGCGGACAGACACGGTGTCACGAGCGCCGACCCCACCGCCAACAACCCCATCACCGGGAACAGCCACGCATAATCCGGCGCTACGGGCAACAGGGCCAGCCCCGCCGCCGTCAGTCCGAAGCCCACCGTGGCCAGCAGCGCCTCGCGCCCCGGCGCGCTCCCGGGCCCACCCGTCAGCCGGCGCACCAGCCCGCCCTGCACCGCCGCGGAAATCACCCCAATCGCCGCGAAGAGCCAACCGGAGCGCAGGCTGGCCTCGCGCAGCACGTCCAGGTCCGTCACCGCCGCCCGGAGGAACAGCCCACCTTCCTGGAGTGGCACGGGCCCGGACGACAGGAAGCGCGTCAGCAGGTAGACGGAGAAGGTGCCTTCCATCTGCGCGAAGGCGGTGGTGAACACCAGCATCAGCACCAGGCAGCGCCCCACCACAGGCAGGCTCATGGCCAGCGTGGCGCCCTTCAGCGTGCGCGCGTGCCCTCCCCCCGGGCGCCCCTCCACCCGCGTCTCCGGCAGGTAGAAGTACGTGCCCGTCAGGTTGATGGCCACCAGCCCCGCCGCGAACAGACCGATGGCGAGGTTGCCACCCCAGGCGCCCAGGAAGCCGCCCAGCGCCGGTCCCAGCACGAAGCCCAGCCCGAAGGCCGCGCCAATGACTCCCATACCCCGCGCCCTGTCCTTCGGCGTGGTGATGTCCGCCACCACGGCCTGTGCGGTGGAGATGTTGCCACCGGAGATGCCGTCGATGACACGCGCCAGGAAGAGCAGCGGCAGCGACTGCGCGAAGGCGAACAGTAGGTACGCCAGCAGCGAGCCCACCTGGCTCACCAGCAGCACCGGCCGGCGGCCGTACCGGTCGCTGAGCCGGCCCAGTATCGGGGCCGACACCAGCTGCATCAGCGAGAAGACGGAGATGAGCAGCCCCACCGTGAAGGGCGAGGCACCGAACCGCACGCCGTACACCCCCAACTGGGGAATCAGGATGCCGAACCCGATGAGGTCCAGCGCCACGATTCCGAAGACGACACGGAGTGACGCCGCCCGCCGCACCACCAGTTGCCCCTTTGCTGAAAAAGAAAACCGCCGGAGCGCGAAGATAGCGCCCCGGCGGCTCGAATGGGGGAGAAGTCCCGGGTCCGAAGGGCTTTACATCGCCTCGGCGGACTGGACGTTCCGGTTCGCGGTGTCGCGCTCGATGCAGCCCTTGGTCATCGTGTACTGGTAGGTGCCCAGCTCGTCACGCCAGTACTCGCCCTCGTACGGCCAGTAGAGCTGGTCGTCCTGCACGGCGACGGAGTACTTGTACTTCTTGACGATGGCCGTGCGGCCGCCCGCCTTGAGCTGCTCCTCCAGGAACTCCTTCTCCTTGGTGGTCGTCTCGAACTTGATGCGCAGGCCGTTGGCCAGCAGTTGCTTGAGCGCCACCAACTCCGTCTCCAGCTTGCCCTTGGCCATGATGCCGGCCTTGGAGATGAGCGCCGTGCGCTGCACCTTGAGCCCCTCCAGCAGGGCCTTGCTCAGCTCGGAGTACTTGAAGGTGTCCGCCCGGCTCGCGAAGGCGTCCATCTCCGCCTCCAGTTCGAGGATGGAGTCGTTCGTCTTGCGCAGGTCCTGGTCCGTCAGGGCCAGCCGGAGGATGCGCTCCAGGATGATGTCCGTCTCGTTCTTCTCCAGGCCGTCCTTGTTCTTCTTCTGCACGTCGGACAGCACCGAGTAGTACTCGCTGGCCTCCATGTTCTTCTTCACCAGCGCCTCCAACTGGTCGTGCACGGGCAGGTAGGTGCGCTCGAAGTCCTGGAGGATGATGTTGGACTCCCGGTAGCGGCAGTTCTCGTAATAGATGACCGCCTTCAGGATGAGCGCCTCCGGGAAGTACTCCTCGCGGAAGAAGGGCGACGACAGGGTGATGAGGCTGCCCAGCGCCTGCTCGTACTGGCCCACGCGGTAGTTGGCCCAGCTGGACTCGAAGAGGGCCTCCAGCCACTGGGTGTTCCCGCGCTCCACCTTGCCCAGGTAGAAGAGCGCGAAGCGGTTCTGCTGCATGCCGTAGTGCGTGCGGGCCAGCTGCATGAAGGCCAGCTCACGCAGCGACTTGTCCAGCTTCGCCTGGTCCACCGTCTTGCCCGGCACCGGGCGCGTGAGGCGGACGACTTCCTTCATCGCCTCGATGGCGGCCAGCATCTCCCCGTTGGCGCGCTTGGCCGCCGCGTCCTTCTGACGGCTGCCGTTGCGGAAGGAGGACAGGCCCTCCAGGTACTTGGCGCGAGGGAAGAACGGGTCGGTGCGCGGAATGGTCAGCGCCAGCCGCTTCACCTCCGAGAAGCTCTTGTCGGCCTCCTCGGGCTGCCCCACCTGGTCCAGCGCGCGGCCACGCACGAAGTGGTAGCGCGCCAGCAGGTAGCGGAACTCGTTACGGTACTTCTCAGGGAACTCCTGGTTCGCGTGACGGGCAATCTCGTCGAGGATGACCGTCTCGTTCTTCGTCTTGCGGCTGATGAAGAAGAGCCACTCCAGGCTCGTCTTGAAGAACTTGGTGGACGGGCCCAGGGAGAGGATCTTGGAGAACTCGCCCAGGGACGAGTGGTACATGCCCATGCGGTAGAGCGACTTGGCCAGCACGTAGCGCGCCTCGGTGTGCAGGCCCGCCAGCTTCGGGTCCTCCAGCAGCTCGTGCGCCGCCATGGAGGCCTTCTCGTACTCGTCGTTCTTGAAGAGGCTGACGGCCACGTCCAGGCGCTGGCGGTCCGCCGTCTTGCCGGAGACGTCCACCGCGTCGAAGGACATGGTGGGCGCGGCCGGCTTGGGCGCCTCCTGCGTCAGGTCCAGGCCCATGCCCATGCTCCCGGTGTTCGCGGGAGGCGAAGCCGGGGTGGGCGCGGGCGTGGAAGGGGCCGCCGCGGGTGCCGACTCCGCGGGAGACACGCTCGCGGGCGCCTCGCTGGAGGAAGCAGCGGCGGCATCGTCGTCAGCGCCCTCCTCCTGCACCGGCACGGGCTTCGCCTTGTCGGCGCGGCTCTTGCGAGTGGGCTTCTTCTTGGAAGTGGTGCGCTTCTTCTTCTTGGACTGGCCGGCGAGGTCCAGGCCCTCGAAGTTCTGCGCGTAGGAGGGAGCCGTCCACGCGAGCGACAGCCCGAGGACGGCGACACGGATGAGCCGGAAGGAGCGCATCATGACTCGGACCCGAAGAAGAAGGAGACACCCAGCTCGAACAGGAGCTGGTTGCGCAGGTAGTTGCCGGAGACCTCGGTGCCCTTCTCCACGTAGATGAGGTCACGCAGCTCCGTGCGCAGCGTGATCCACCGGTTGAGGAAGAAGCGCGCGCCGACGCCCAGGTTGGCACCCGGCGTGAGGTAGTTCTGCGCCTCCGCGCCCGGCGAGTCACCGGGGCCGCGGTACTGAACCACCGAGGCGCCCGCGATGCCGTACAGGTCGAAGTGGACGAAGGTCTCCGCCAGCAGCGACACCTTGCCGTAGATGGGCGCCCACTGGACGTCCGCGCCACCCAGCAGCTTGATCTGCCCCGGCGCGTTCCCGTCCAGCTCGTCGAGCGTGGGCGGCACGCAGCCGCGCGTGGAGCCCTCGCCTCCGTCCCCGAACGTGCACTTCTGCGCCGCGCCGGCCACCGTGTTGATGGCGTAGCCCACGCGCAGGCTGACGCCCAACGTCTCCATGGGGTGGTACGTCAGCGTGCCGCCGAAGATGTACTTGCTGTAGAACGCGTCGCGCAGCGACAGCGTCGCGGACGGGCTGAACTCGAAGCGGCCCTTCTTGAGGAAGACGTGGCCGGAGACCGGCCGGACGCGCTCGCGCAAGGGCCCGAGCCGGTCCTTGTCGACCTCCGACACGTCGCCGGCTTCCGCCTCTTCGGTGGTCTGGGCGAAGCCCAGCACGGGCGCCGTCAGACAGAGGGCGAGGAGCACACGGAAGAAGCGCTTCATTCCGAGTCCCTCCCCGTCGACTTGAACGGCAGGAACAGCGAGATGCCTGCGTTGAGCGTCATGACGTTCTGGATGGCGCCCTTGCTGCTACCCAGGGGCTGATCCACATAAGAGGTGTTGATGAGGGCCACGTTGACGGCGATGTAGTCCTGAGCCACGAAGCGCATGCCCAGGCCCAGGTCAGCGGCCGGGTTGAGGCCTCGCCCCGGCAGCGCCGAGGTCTCCGTATTCACCACGCCCGCACCCGCAAGCAGGTAGCCGTCGAAGTGGAGGATGGAGTTGAGGAACGCCACCTTTCCATAGATGGGGCTCCACTCCACGTCGCCCATCGCGGACCACTGGGGCACCGAGTAGTAGATCTTGCTGTTGAAGGTCCGCTTCGCGGTGCGCACGTCATCCGACGGCAACACCTGCATCAGCGAGGCCCGGGCGGAGATGGCCAGCGTGTCCGCCAGGTAGTACGCGCCCCGGACCGACAACCCCACCTTCGAATAGAAGGGGTCGTTGACCGAGAAGCTCACCAGCGGCGTCAGCTCGAAGCGGCCCTTCTTGAGGTAGACCTTCCGCTGGACGCTCTTCACCCGGTCTTCCTGGGTGATGTCCGTCAGCGGCAACTGCGGATCCGCTTCCAATGGCTCGTCCGCGGGGCGGGACGCCGCGGCCGGTGTGGCCTCCTCCACCGGAGGAGGCGCGGGTGATTCTGCATCCTGCGATGACTCGGCCTGCGACTCGTCGGTGAGGTCGAGTCCCATGCCTTCCTGGCTCTGGGCGGATGCCAGTGCGGGCACCAGACACAGGGCGAGCAGCAACTTGGGGCGGTTCAAATCCGGAGGCTCCGTGAGGGAGGGGGGCGTAACTGCCACCGGGGGTTCAGCGCGACTCTCGGCTTCCACATCCTATCGGTCGTATTCCCAACCATCAACCGCGCTGAGCAAGCGTGGTTACCGTCTATCCCTCCGGTATTCCTTCACAATTCCACCCGCTGTACCGCCGTACGGGGACGTTGGTGTTCCAGGGGGCTGTGCTACCCTTCCCAGGCTCGCGGGCCTGAGGTCCCGTGCCCCATCCCCCCTTTGTAGAGGTCAGAGGTCCCATGAAGATGTTCGTGCGAACCGCCCTCATGATGTCCACCGCGCTGCTGCTGGGTGGCTGTGAGGTGGCCAGCGAGATTGGCAAGCCGTGCGCGCTGGTGCGCAAGGCGACCCCCGAGGAGTCGGCGGCCAACAACAACTCCCCCACCATGCCGATCCTGGAGCGGGAGATCGCTGACCAGCAGGACTTCATCTCGTTCGGGTCCGTGAACTGCGAGGACCTGATCTGCGTGCGGGATCAGGACTACCCGCGCGAACTCAATGCGGATGGAACGGTAAACGGGGATGCTCCGGCGATGGGCTACTGCAGCAAGCCCTGCGTCGAGGGCGGCTCGTCCTGCGAGTTGACGGACACCGACGACGTCAATCCGGACCTGCCCGGCCGGATGTCGTGCCGCCCGATGCTGCTGGATCAGGACACGCTGGATGCACTCCGCTCCGCGGACGAGGCCTTCTACCGGCGGACGTTCGGCGAGAACAACTCGCCCTTCTTCTGCGCCGGCGCGCTCATCCCGGATTGACCCACCCGACACTTTTCGCGCGGAGGGGTAGACCTTTCCGCGCGACTGGTTCGTAAAGGGAGGGCCCGCGCTGTTTCCGCAAGGAGCCCTGCCTCATGAACCGTACGGTCGTCTTCCTCAGTCTGGCTGGCGGTCTCGCGCTCACCGCATTGGTGCTGGGACTGCCCCAGATGGGCACCCCGCCGGAGCCGATCGTCCTCGTCCACCCCACGCCACCGCCGCCCGTCCCGCCACCGCCGCCCGTCGTGCCCGCCACGGTGGGCTCGCTGACGCTGACGAGCCGGCTGTCCCATCCGTACGTCCCCGCGGGCACCTCCGAGGTGTTCGCCACCTTCGACCTGTCGGGCGCGCAGGTGCCGGGGGCACAGCGAAGCCCTGTCAATCTGGCGCTCGTCATCGACCGTTCGGGCTCCATGAGCGGCTACAAGCTGGCCCAGGCCAAGCAGGCGGCGCGGCACCTCATCGGGCTGCTGAATGATCAGGACCGGCTGGCCATCATCCACTACGGCTCGGACGTGAAGAGCCTGCCGTCCCTGGAGGCCACGGCCGCCAACCGCGAGCGGATGTTCCAGTACGTGGACGGCATCTGGGACGAAGGCGGCACCAACATCGGCGCGGGCCTGTCCGCCGGGCGCTATCAGCTGTCCACCGCGCAGCAGACCTACGGCGTCAACCGCCTCATCCTCATGAGCGACGGACAGCCCACCGAGGGCCTCACCGCCGACGAGGAGCTGACGCGGATGGCGCGGGAGCTGCGCGCCACCGGCATCACCCTGAGCGCCATTGGCGTGGGCACCGACTTCAACGAGGACCTGATGCAGGCCTTCGCCGAGTACGGCGCCGGTGCCTACGGCTTCCTGGAGGACGCCGCCCAGCTCTCCACCCTCTTTCAGAAGGACCTGCAGCAGGCCGGGACGACGGTGGCGCGCGGCGTGACGATGACCTTCACCCTGCCCCCCGGCACGTCACTGGGCGAGGTGCTGGGCTACCGCGCCAGCCAGTCCGGCAATCAGGTGCACGTGTCGCTGCCCGACTTCTCCGCGGGCCAGTTGGAGCGCGTGGTGGTGCGGCTCAACGTCACCGGGGATTCGGTGGGGCGGACGGCGCGCGTGCTGGACCTGAAGCTGGCGTACACGGACCTCATCCGCGACGCGGAGGTGGCCAACGAAGCCTCGCTGTCCGCGGTAGTGACCAACCGGCGCGAGGAGGTGCTCGCCCGCCAGGACCGCGAGGCCACGGTCTACGCCGCCCGGGCGCGCAGCGCCGTCAACATGCAGAAGGCGGCCGAGGCACTGAGTGAGGGCCGCAAGGACGAGGCGAAGCTCTACCTGCAGCGCAACCAGGCGCTCTTCGACGAAGCCAGCGCGGTGTCCGGCAGCGCCGCGGTGGCGGCGGACCAGGCCGAACAGCGGGCGGTGATGGACGAGTACGACAGCGCGGAGGGCGAAGAGGCCCGGCGCTCGCTCGTGAAGAAGAGCAAGGTGAAGGCGCTCAAGAGCTTCGGCAAGCTCGGCTCCACGTACTGAGAGTCGTCCCGTACATCACCCATACGCCCCGCCGCACTGCGTCGTGTTCACGATTGTGTGCAGGTGGGGCGTGAAGTTTCAGGAATGGGCCCACACAGGAGGCGTTCAGCCTTAAGCTGCGGCACCTCAAACCAACCTGTTTCCGAGTGGAGCCCCCCTCATGCAGCTCCCGCAGTTCCAGACCCTCATCGACATCTTCAAGCGCAGCACCTCCACCTTCGGCAGCCGTGACCTCTTCGGAGAGAAGAAGAACGGCCAGTGGGTCTGGACGACCTACTCTCGCTTCGGAGAGATGGTCGACGACCTGCGTGGTGGGCTCGCTCAGCTGGGCGTGGGCGCGGGCGACCGCGTGGCCGTCATCTCCAACAACCGCCTGGAGTGGGCGGTGGGCGCGTACGCCACGTACACGCTCGGCGGCGCTTACGTCCCGATGTACGAGTCGCAGCAGGTGAAGGAACTGCAGTTCATCATCAACGACAGCGGCTCCAAGGTCGTTTTCTGTGCCACGGATGACATCGCGCAGCGCATCCAGGCCGTACGCGCGGAGCTGCCGCACCTGGAGCACATCATCCGCTTCAGCGGCACCACCAGCGACACGGACAGCTTCGCGACGCTGCTGCGGCGGGGCGCCGAGACGCCCACGCCCCTGGTGAGCCCCAAGCCGACGGACCTGGCCGGCCTCATCTACACGTCGGGTACCACGGGACAGCCCAAGGGCGTGATGCTCAGCCACTCGAACATCGCCCGCAACGTGTCGGCGATGCACGAAGTGTTTCCCATGGGGACGGAGGACCGCTCCCTGGCCTTCCTGCCCTGGGCGCACGTCTTCGGCCAGACGGTGGAGCTGCACGCGCTGCTGTCCATGGGCGCGTCCATGGCCATCGCGGAGGCGGTGGAGAAGATCATCGACAACCTCTCCGAGGTGAAGCCCACGCTGCTGTTCAGCGTGCCGCGCATCTTCAACCGCATCTACGACGGCCTGCAGAAGCGCATGGCCGGCGAGAAGGCGGTGACGCGGTTCATGTTCCACCGCGGCCTCGCGGTGGCGGCCCAGCGGCGCGCGCTCGCGGAGGCGGGCAAGTCGAGCGGCCTGCTGGACCTGCAGCACGCCTTCTTCGACAAGGTGGTCTTCTCCAAGGTCCGCGCGCGCTTCGGCGGGCGGCTGAAGTACGCCTTCTCCGGTGGGTCGGCCATCTCCAAGGAGGTGGCGGAGTTCATCGACAACCTCGGCATCACCGTCTACGAGGGCTACGGCCTCACGGAGACGTCGCCCATCGCCACGGCCAACTTCCCCAACAACCGGAAGATCGGCTCGGTGGGCAAGGCGCTGCCCGGGGTTCGCGTGGAGATCGACACGGCGGCCACCGGCGAGGCGACGCAGGGCGAAATCGTCGTCCACGGGCACAACGTGATGATGGGCTACTACAACAAGCCCGAGGAGAACGAGAAGGTGTTCACCGGGAACGGCGGCTTCCGCACCGGTGACATGGGCTACCTGGATCCGGACGGCTACCTCTACATCACCGGCCGCATCAAGGAGCAGTACAAGCTGGAGAACGGCAAGTACGTGGTGCCCAGCCCCATCGAGCAGTCGCTGACGCTCTCCACCTACATCGCCAACGCGTTGGTCCACGGCATGAACAAGCCGTACAACGTGGCCATCATCGTCGTGGACGTGGACACGCTGAAGAAGTGGGCCGCGGAGAAGGGCCTGGACACGACGTCCATGCCGGAGCTGCTCAAGCGTCCCGAGGTGCTCCAGCTCTACCGTGAGCAGTTGAACGAGTTCACCCGCGACGTGAAGGGCTACGAGCGCCCGCAGCGCTTCCTGCTCATCAGCGAGGACTTCACCGTCGCCAACGACATGCTCACCCCCAAGATGAGCGTGAAGCGCCGCAACGTCGTGGCCCGCTACAACGACGCCATCGAAGCCCTCTACCGCGAGGGCAGCGACCGCAGCGTCTCCGCGGCCTAGCCGTCCTGGGTGGCGGGCAGGGGCTCATCCCCCTGCCCCACCCTGCGTGTGGGCGCACGCAGGGAATGCGGGAAGGCCGGCGTGTCATCCTCGTCACCCGCGCCTTTCCGTGTTGACCCGCGGAATCCCCCCGCCCTATCTCCGCGTTCCTCCTGGTTTCGGCGGGACAGCGCACGGAGGCGCGCACACCAATGGCGAGCACGGTCACCCCGTGGGTCGGGGTCATCATGGGCGGTAAGAGCGACCTGGAGCACCTGCAGCCCGCGGTCGACATCCTCGAGGAACTGGGCATCCCACACGAGGTGCGCGTGGTGTCCGCCCACCGCACCCCGGACTGGATGATGGAGTACGCGTCCACCGCGGAGTCGCGGGGGCTGTCCGTCATCATCGCCGCGGCGGGCGGCGCGGCGCACCTGCCGGGCATGGTGTCGAGCAAGACGCTGCTGCCCGTCATCGGCGTGCCCATGCCCACCACGCTGCTCAGCGGCCTGGACGCGCTGCTGTCCATCGTCCAGATGCCCAAGGGCGTGCCGGTGGGAACGCAGGCCATTGGCAAGCCGGGCGCCGCCAACGCCGCCCTGCACGCCGCGGCCATCCTCTGCCTCAAGTACCCGGAGCTGCGCGAGCGGCTCGCGGCCTGGCGCAAGGCGCGTACGGACGAAGTGCTGGCGCACCGGGAGCTGTCATGAGCCCCCGCGTGGTGCTGCCCGGCGGCACGATTGGCATGCTCGGCGGCGGCCAATTGGGGCGGATGATGGCCCTGGCCGCGCGCACGCTCGGCTTCCAGGTCCAGGCGTTGGA
The DNA here is from genome assembly GCF_006547365.1 of Myxococcus sp. AB056. Lineage (NCBI taxonomy): Bacteria > Pseudomonadati > Myxococcota > Myxococcia > Myxococcales > Myxococcaceae > Myxococcus > Myxococcus sp. AB056. The sequence goes on from NZ_VHLB01000014.1 coordinate 62,519, forward strand.
CCCGGACGCGGACTGCCCGGCCCACTCCGTGGTGGACCGGTGTGTCACCGCGTCCTTCGGTGACACGGCGGCCGCGGAGACGCTGGCGCGCGCGTGCGACGCCGTGACGCTCGAAATCGAGAAGATTCCCCTCGCCACGCTGGAAGCGGTGGCGCGGCACACCCCCATGCGTCCGGGTGCGGACGTGCTCCGCGTGATTCAGCACCGGGGTCGGCAGAAGGGGTGGCTCGCCAAGGGCGGCTTTCCCCTGGGCCCGTGGCGCGAGGCGCACTCCGCCGCGGAGCTGGCCGAGGCCATCCAGGCGCTGGGTGGACGCTGCTTCGTGAAGTCCAGCGAGGGCGGCTACGACGGACGCGGGCAGGTGGAGGTGACCTCCGCGGACGAGGCCACCCAGGCGTGGCGCGAGCTGGGTGAGCGCTCCGTGGTGGTGGAGGCCGCGCTGGCGCTCCAGTCCGAGCTGTCCGTGCTGGTGGCCCGCAGCCCCAATGGAGAAGTGGCGGTGTATCCGCCGGCCTTCAATCACCACGAGGAGCGCATCCTCGCGTGGTCGCTGCTGCCGGGGCCGCTGCCGCCCGCGGTGCTGAACAAGGCCACGGAGCTGGCGCGCGGCATCACCGAGTCGCTCCAGGTCGAAGGCCTGCTCGTCATCGAGCTGTTCCTGCTGAAGGACGGCAGCTTGCTCGTCAACGAGCTGGCGCCGCGCCCGCACAACAGCTTCCACTCCACCGAGGTGGCGTGCCTCACCTCGCAGTTCGAGCAGGCGGTGCGCGCGGTGTGCAACCTGCCGCTGGGATCCGTGGAGGTGGTGCGTCCTGCGGCCATCGTCAACCTGCTGGGCGACTTGTGGCTGAAGGACGGCGGCCCTCGCTTCCAGGAGGTGCTGGCCATGCCCGGCGTCCGCCTGCACCTGTACGGCAAGCGGGAGGCGCGCAAGGGCCGGAAGATGGGGCACCTGTCCGCGGTGGGCAGCTCGCCCGAGGACGCGCTCGCCCGCGTGCAGGCCGCCGCCACCGCGCTGGGGATGTGAGGCCGTGAAGACGAACTCCGCCCGACTCCTGGACTCGCTCGGCGTGAAGTACGCGCTGCGCGACTACGACGTGGACCTGGAGGATTTGTCCGCGGAGTCGGTGGCGGCCAAGGTGGGCATGCCCGCCGAGCAGGTCTTCAAGACGCTGGTCGCGCGCGGCGACCGCACCGGCGTGTTGATGGCGGTGGTGCCCGGCAACGCGGAGCTGGACCTGAAGGCGCTGGCCCGGCTCAGCGGAGACCGCAAGGTGGACACCGTGCCGCTCAAGGAGCTCCAGCCGCTCACTGGATTCATCCGGGGCGGCTGCACGGCCATCGGCGGCAAGAAGGACTATCCCGTGTACGTCGACGAGACGATGGAGCTGTTCGACGCCATCGCCGTGTCCGCGGGCGTGCGTGGCACGCAGCTCGTGCTCGCCCCCGCGGACTACCTGCGCGTGACGAAGGCGAAGATGGGCCCCATCTCCCGCGACAAGGCCTGAGCCCGGCTCACGGTGATTCGCCCGGTGCCTGTCCCTGCGCGGGAACGAAGAGCACCTTGCCGGACGTCATGTCCGCGGAGGCGATTCGCACCGCCTCGCCCGCTGACTCCAGCGGGAGCCGGGCGCGCACGGGCGTCTCCAGCGTCTGCCCCACCAGCGACGGCACGCCCATCAGCGCCTTGATTTGCGCGGCGCCAAAGCCCTGGCGGTGCCACTCCGACAGCCAGAAGCCCTCCACCCGCTTGCGCCCGAAGATGAGGTCGCTGGGCGCGATGCGGCACTCCTGTTCGGAGAGCGAGCCATACACGATGACGGTGCCGCCCTCCGGCAGCGCGTGGAGCAGCTGCCCGGTGAGCCGTCCGCCCACCGGGTCGAAGGCGAGCGACACCTTCAGCTCGTGACATACGCGGAGCAGCCGCTCCTCGAATTCGGGCTCGTGGGTGCTCAGCACGTACTCCGCGCCCAGGTCCTGAAGCAGGGCCACCTGCTCCGGGCGCCGCACCACGTTCACCATGGCCACGCCCCGGCGCTTCGCGAGCGCCAGCAGCATCCGTCCCATGGTGCCCGCGGCGGCCGTCTGCGCCAGCGCGGCGTGCCCCCCCTCCTTCGCACGTTCCATCAACACCCACGCGGTGAAGGGATTGATGAAGAGGCTGGCGCCCTGCTCGTCGGAGACCTGGCCCCGCAGCGGCAGGCACTGCCCCAGGGGCACCGCCGCGTACTCCGCCCATAAGCCGTCCCCCTCGCCGGGCGCCACACACGCCACGCGGCGCCCCACCAGGAGCCGGCCCGCGACGCCGCCCGAGGCCACCACCGTCCCGCTGGCCTCCAGGCCCGGCACCACGGGCAGCGGCTTGCGAATGCCGTACTGCCCACGCATGAACATCAGGTCCGCCGGGTTGATGGGGGCCGCCGCCACGCGCACCAGGACCTGGCCCGTGGTGGGCCGAGGCACCGGCCGTGATTCCACGCGCAGGGACTCCGGCCGTCCGTCATAGGCGGTGAGGACCAGCGCGCGCATCGTCTCGGGAACGACGGGGCTCTTCATCAGCAGACCTTTTTCGCCACCCATGCGTGAAAGGAACAGTTCCTGCCCGGCCTACATCCGTGGGGAGTCGATGAACGCCACTCTATTGCAGCTCCATCATCGCGAGGCCTTCGAGCAGACCGTGACGCGCGCGCTCACGGCCGGGGCCGGGGCCGGCGTGTTGCATCTGGCCATGACGCGCGTCGGGGTGCCCCTGCCGTTGGCGTGGCTCGTCCCCGCCGCCGTCGTGCTCGGGTGTGCACGAGGCGACAAGTGGGACCGCGTGCTGCTCGGGGGTCTGGGAGTACTCCTCACCGCGCTGCCCTATGCCCTGGGCATGGCCCCTGGATGGACGGTGGCGTTCAGCGCGGCGGCGGCGGGGGCGCTGCTGGTGCGCTCGCGACTCAGTGAGCGCGGAGAGAATGGCCAGGTGGCAGAAGCCCGCCCCACCCTCTTCCACTTCGGACTGGGCGCCGCGTTGTGCGCGGGATTGACGCTGGGCGGCATGGAGGTGTCCCGCGTCTTCTCGGCGCGACTGGCGGACCTGGCCACGCCGGCGCTCCTGGGCGCGGGGGTGGCGGGCGGCATCCTGGGCCTCTTCGTAGGATTGAGCGCGGTGGCCGCGCACCTGGCGCTGTCAGCGGACCCGGTGGAGGCGCGCGTGGAGGCGCTGTTGCCGCAGCTCGCCGGTGACTTCCGTGCGCTGACCGAGCGGGCGTTGAACCTGTACCGGCAATGCGGTCAGTCCCTGGCGATGCTCCCTCGCGAGCCCGCGCGCGAGGAACTGGCGCGCACCCTGGGGAAGATGACGCGCGACGCGGCGGAGCTCGCGTCTGAATGGGCGGGGGTGGAGGCCCAAATCGAGGAGCGCGCGCAAGCGGACCTCCAGGTCGAGCGCGAAGACCTGGAGCGCAGCGCCCGCGCCAGCACGGATGCCATCGCGAGACGCCAACTCGAGCTGGCCGCGGCCTCCCTGGGTGAGGAGGTGGAGCGGCTGGGCGGTCTGAAACAACGGCGCGAGCGCATCCTCGCCCGGCTGAGGGCAGAGGTGGCCCAACTGGAACGGGCCCGCGTGGCCCTGCTGTCACTGCGCAGCGGCCAGGCCCAACTCAAGGCCGCGGAGCTGTCCGCCCTGGCGCGCCGCTTCCGGGCACTCTCCTCCCTCCAGCGGGAGGAAGCCCAGTCCCTGGAGGACGTATCTTCAATGATTCAAGGGGCTTCCATGCACTCGTCCCCGCTGGAAGTCAGACAGGCCGAGGGCGAGGAAAGCCCGACGCCTGGCCCGGTAAGCGAGCAGCCGAGGGGCGGCGCGTCTTGAGCGCCGGGGTTCCGGCCCTGGTGCGTTGCCCCCCGTGACATGCGGCCTTGCAGCTTCTTTCGGGGAGGGCATGGAGCCTGCGGTGTGTTCGGCTACAATTTCCACACATGAGCCTGCCCCTCTCCTCCGCACCAGCGCCCGCCTGGCTGTGGAAAGGTGACGAGCCGAGCGTCACCTCGGTGTTTCAGCCCATCGTGGACTTGCTGCGCGGTGAGGTCATCGGGCACGAAGTGCTTTCGCGCGGACCGGGCGAGTTCCGCGAGCCGCACGTGCTCTTCACGCAGGCGCGATTGGAAGGCTACACGTGGGAGCTGGAGCGCGCGTGCTGGACGTCCGCGCTGCGCTGCATCTCCACGCTGCCGGAGGCGCAACGCAGCGCGCCCTTCTTCTTCAACGTCAGCCCGGACGTGCTGAGCGACCCGCGCTTCGGGGATGGCTCCACGGAGGAGCTGCTCGCGCGCTACGGGCTGAACCCGAAGAACCTGGTGCTCGAAATCACGGAGAAGGCGGCGTTCGAGGACAACGCGCTGCTGCAACGGCTGACGCGACAGTGTTCGGCGCTGGGCTTCGGCATCGCGCTGGATGACTTCGGCGCGGGGCACTCCGGACTGGTGACGCTGGTGAACAGCGCGCCGCAGTTCATCAAGCTGGACCAGGCACTGGTACGGGACATCCACCGGCACAGCTACCAGCAGCACCTGGTGAAGTCGCTGGTGTCCTTCGCGGCCAGCGTCAACGCGACGCTGATTGCGGAAGGCGTGGAGACGTGGAACGAGCTGGCCGTGCTGCTCCGCCTGGGCATCCGGCACGCGCAGGGCTACCTGGTGGCTCGCCCCGCGCCCGTACCCGTGCTTCCCAGCGTCGAGTTCGAGGCGCGACGCCATGAAGCCATGCGCGCGCTCGACTTCCGCGAGGACGAGGACGGCGAGACGGTGGGCAGCATCGTCATCCGCCGCAACTGCGTGGAGCGGCCCGTGACGCCCGAGGAGCTGGAGCGGCTGTTCCAGCAGAAGGCCGACGTGGACCACGTCGCCGTGCTGCATGGCGAACGGCTGGAGGCGCTGGTGTTGCGGCGCGCGACGGCCACGAAGGGCGCGGCGCAGGTGGCTCCGCTCATCGTCGAGGACCGGATGGCGCTCACCACCCTGGCGCGGCTCGCCATGGAGCGCGCGCCCGAAGCGCTCTATGACCCGGTGGTCGTCACGGATGCCCAGAAGCGATTCCTGGGTACCGTCACCATGCAGCAGCTCATTCGCCGCATCACGGAGTTGCTGGAACGGCGCACACCGGCCTGATGACGGACACGGCTGCGGCACGATGCGCACGACGCGGTCGTCCGACTTGTTGCCCCACTTCACGCGGGCACCGCCGCTCCGTCCCTCTGCCTGCGAACAGGAGCCCCCTTGAGCACGAAGCGATACTTCAAGCGAGATGCAGAATCCGAGTACGGAGAAGGCATCTGCTACATGGAAATCACGGGGGACTGGCCGAGCCGGCAGATTGAAATCTACGGAGAAACGTGGCGCTGGGGCGACGAGAAACACCTCGAACACCTTGCGGATCAACCGTTCGAGGTTCTCGACCTGGGTGAGGAGTACGAAATCCCATCGGAGGAATTCGAACGCGCTTGGCAGGAAGCCATGAAACGCACCCCACCGAAATGAGGCAGGGCTCACTCAGCTCCGGAGCCTGGCCTTTTGTAGGGCGTTCCCATAGGCATCGACGCGCGACGCCAGGTCATGGACGTTCCTCAGGGCTCGATGGCCATACCCGCCACGCCCTCGAAGCGGACGGTACTGCCCTTGCGGATGCCCACCTTCTCCGTCCAGCCGCCGGGCACCTCCAGCACGTACTGGCTGGGTACGCCCACGGAGCGGGACTCCAGTGAGCGAGGCACCGCGCGCGACACGATGCCCGCCACGCGCAAGTCGGACGTGATGAAAATCATGTCCAGCGGGATGAGCGTGTTGCGCATCCAGAACCCCTGGACCTCTTCGTGGGGGAAGAGGAAGAGCATGCCCTTCCCCTCCGCCAGCTCCTTGCGCCACATCATGCCCCGGGCACGTGTGCCCGCCGTCGCGGCGATCTCCACCTCCACCCGGTGGACGCCACCGAAAGCGTCCTCCAGCCGCACATGCCCACGCGGAAGCGGCTGCATGACGTAGTCCTCGGCGGTGACGTCGGTGACGCGTGGCCGGGGCTCGGCCGCCTTCGGCGTGGCACGAGGCGCGCTGCCCTGCGCCTCCTGCTGGCAGGCCGATGCCAGCAACGGCACCGCCACCACCATCCACCGAAGGCCGTGCTTCATGAGTGCGAGTGCAACGGCTTGTTGAGCAGCTTCTCCGTCAGCTCGCCACCGAGACTGTCGGACATCAGCCCTTCCACCACCGTCTCGAACTCCACCCGCTGCGCTTCACTGCTGTAGATGAAACGGATGCCCATGCCGGGCTCGTCCGCGTCCGCCTTGGACCAGACGACCTCGCCCAGCAACTCGAAGGGGGCCTCCCGATGTGGCACCGTCAGCTTGAAGAGGAAGCGCGTGCCGATGGGCAGCGGCTTCTTCGTCTTGATGAACGTGCCACCCTTGCTGATGTTCTTCGTGTAGTCCGCGAAGAACGAGTTGAGCTTCTTGTAGTCGACCTTCAGCTCGATGGGCGCGCGCCCGTTCTGGCGGTGCTCTGGACCTGTCTTCTGTTCGGACATGCTGGCCGGGAGTATAGGAGAGGCCATGCGGCAAGTCCTCACCCGCGCCTCTGGCCTGTTGCGTCGCCCTGCCGTCCTGGCCACCGTCCTCCTGCTCGCGGGCGGGGGCTCGGCGCTCGTCCTGGTCCCCCTCTTTGGCGTCCCCGGCTTCGAGCTGAGCCTGGCCCTCTCCATCGCCGTCGGCCTGCTCGGTGGGGGGATGGGCATCGCCGCGGCCGCCCAGGAGCGTCGCATCCTGCTGGGCACCGCTCCGACGCCACCAGGCGCCCTCCGGCCCCAGACGCCCAGCGGCGCGGTGGGCCGGGCCCTGGGCACCGCCCTGCTCCTCAACGTCGGCGTCCTGGTGCCCCCCTTCCTGGTGGCCACCCTGTTCGCCTGGCTGCGCACCGCGTGTGACCCGTTCGCACTGGTGGGCTTCTATCCGATGCTCACCCTCCCCTCGGCCGCGCTGGCCGCCTCCGCGGGCGTGCTGTGCGGCTTCACCGCCGAGCGCCCCCGCCGGGCCGTGGGCCTGTACGCCCTCCTCATCCTCGTCTCCGCCATCCCCACCGCGTGGCCCATCGTCGCCGGGCCCCAGGTGTTCGCCTTCAACCACTTCCTGGGTCACATGCCCGGGCCCCTCTACGACGAGGCCCTGGGCGTCTCCGCCGCGCTCGGCTGGTTCCGCTTGGAGACGCTGCTGTGGGTCACCGTGCTCGCGGGGCTCACCTGCGCCCTGCTGGACCTGGGCACCGGGCGCCTTCGCCGCGCCGGCCTGCGCCGCGCCACCCTGGCCGCCCTGGTGCTGCCCCTGGCCGCCATCGCCTTCATGGAGGCGCGCGGCCCCGCCCTGGGCCTGCGGATGACGGATGCGTGGCTCACGCGGGAGCTCGGCGGCCTGCGGGAGACGGAACACTTCGTCTTCCACTACTGGCAAGGCAAGCCGCGCGAGGACGTGGACCGCTTCGCTCGGGACTTGGAGTTCCGCTGGGCCCAGACGCGGCACTTCCTGGGCGTGGCCCCCACCGAGCCCATCCACGTCTGGCTCTACCGCGACGAGCACGAAAAGCAGCGCCTGGTGGGCGCCGGCCGCACCCAGTTCGCCAAGCCCTGGCGCCACGAGTTGCACATCCAGGACCGGCCCTTCCCCCACTCCGTGCTCCACCATGAGCTGGCGCACGTCATGGCGGCCCCCGCGGGCAGCGGCCCCTTCCGCGTCACCACCCGGCTGGGCGTCTGGCCGCTCATGGGCGTCATCGAGGGGTTCGCCGTCGCCGCGGACGGCCCGGTGCAGGGCGACCTCACGCTGCACCAGTGGGCAGCGGGCATGCGCAGGCAGAAGCTGGCGCCGGACATGCGCAAGCTGATGGGGCCGCAGGGCTTCTACCAGTCGGCCCCCGCGCGCGCGTACACGGTGGCGGGCTCGTTCCTTCGCTACCTGGCGGACACCTATGGCGCGGACCGGCTGCGGGCCGTGTATGCCCATGCGGACTTCGACGCCGCATACGGCCGTCCCCTGGGAGAGCTCGTCACCGAGTGGGAGCAGTACGTGGACGCGCTCCCCCTGGACGAAGCCTCCGTGGCGAGAGCCTTCGCGCGCTTCCGCACCGGCAGCCTCTTCACCCGCGCCTGCGCTCGCGAGGTGGCGCGACTGTCGGACTCCGCCCGGCAGGCGCTGGCGAGTGACCCCGAGGACGCACTGGAGCGCTACCGCCGCGCCGGCGAGCTCCAGCCCGAAGAGCCTGGCTTCCGCATCGGTGAGGCCGTCGCCCTGTCCCAGTTGGAGCGCTACGCGGACGCGGACGCCGTGCTTGCCGAGGTCGGCGAACGCATGAAGGGCCAGGCCGTGCTGGAGGCGGAGGTGGCCATGGCGCGGGCGGACGTCGCGCTGCGCCGCGATCAGCCCGGCGAGGCCCGCCGCTTCCTCGACACCGTGCTGTCGAAGGACGCCGGGCCGGAGCTGACGCGCACCGCCCAGGTGAAGCTCGCCGCCATGGAGGACGCCGTGCGCCAGGCCCCCATCGACGCGTACTTCCGGGCCGGCCAGGACGAGGTGCGTCTGCTGATCCTTGCGCGCGCCCTGGCCACGGTGCCCACGGACCCGTTCCTCAACTACCTCATGGGGCGCCGGTTGCAGCAGGTGGGCTCGCCCGTGCTGGCCACGGGCTACCTGCAACAAGCCCTGGCAGCGGAAGGCCTGCCGGAAGCGCTCCGCCGCGAAGCCCTGCGCATGCGGGTGGAGTCCGCCTACCTGTCAGGAGACTGCGGCGCGGTGCGGCACGAGGTCGGTGCACTACCGGACTTTGGCGCCGCCTTCCGGGCCTCCGCCGACGAGTGGCGGGAGCGCTGCGACTTCGAGGAGAAGACCTTCCGTGGACTGCTGGTGCCACGACAGGCTTTCCGCTAGCCACGCTTTTCGGCTAGGCAGGCAGCCAGACAGCGGTGACGTGCCAGCCTGGCAAGGAGGACGTGGATGCGTTTCGAGTCGCGGCATCGGATTCAGGGGACGGTGGATGAGGTGGAGCGCGCGCTCCTCGACGAGCGGTACTTCGAGTTCCTCCTCAAGCACCACGGCGTGCTGCTGGAGCTGCAGCCCCTGGAGGTGAAGCCGGACGGAGACGTCGTGCGCCGCCGCGTGCGCTACCGCCCCAAGCCCGTCATCGAGAAGATTGGCCCCAAGACGGTGCCCCCGGAGTGGTTCGCGTTCATCGAGACGTCCACCTATGACAAGCGCCGCAAGGAGTTGACGTTCGAGAACGTCCCCACCTCGAACAAGATCTCCAAGATGCTGGTGAACACCGGCACCATGCGCTTCCGCGACGTGGGCGGCGGCCAGACGGAGCGGGTGATGGACGGTGAAATCGCCCTCAAGCTGCCCTTCCTCCTCAAGCCGTTGGGGCTCATCGCGGAGAAGGTCATCCAGTCGGAGGGCCTGAAGATTCTCGACAACGAGGTGCCGGTGCTCAACCGGTTCATCGCCGAGGTCATCCGCCCCGGTTAGTCGTCTTCCCGCCTCCGGCGGGGCCTGGGAATGGGTTGACTTCCGTTGGGTTGTCCCAATAAGGCCCCGCCATGCTCAAACGCTTCCTCGCCTTCAGCGTCCTGTCCCTGCTGGCCGCCTGCGCCCCGAAGCGCATCCCCGGCACGGACATCGTCGACAACTCCGACACGCGCGCCATTCTCGCGGTCATGGAGGAGTACCGCACCGCGCTGGAGGCCCGGGACGCCCAGGCCATCCAGAAGCTCGTCTCGCCTTCGTTCCAGGACGACGGCGGCACGCCGAACGACCCCAGCGACGACCTGACGGCGCAGAACCTAGTGCCCTACCTGGAGCGGGTGTTCCCCCGCATCCAGGGCCCTCGCATCGAGCTGAACATCCGCCGCATCCAGGTCGGTGACGGCGTGGCCGCCGCCATCTACTACTGGAACGCCTCCTGGCGGATGCCGTCGCTCCACTCGCGCCCGATGAAGGAGTCCGAGCTGGAGCAGATGGTGCTGCGCAAGGAAGACGGCACCTGGAAGATTCTCACCGGCATCTGACGCCGTCGGGCCCTCACAGGCCCAGCAGCGCGGCGAAGCCCTCGGGCCCCATGGCATTCAATGCCCGGGCCCGGTTGAGGTAGGTGCGGTAGTCCTTGCGGACCAGCTTGTCCGCCGGCAGCGGGGACAGGTGGTAGTCGCGGATGCGGCTCGCCGTGAAGCGCACCGCCCCGTAGAGCGCATGGCCGAAGAGGTTCGTGCGCTCCACGGCGGATAGCGGCCGGACGTCCATGTAGCCGCGGATGAAGGCCCGGCACAGCTCCGGCAGGTAGTGCCCGCCGTCGAAGCACCAGGCATTGAGGGTGATGGCCACGTCCAGGCCGTAGTCCTCCCGGCACGCCATCTCGAAGTCGAAGAAGGCTCCCACGCGGTCCCCCAGCCACTTCACGTTGTCCATGAAGAGGTCCGCGTGGATGACGCCGCGAGGCTCCAGCCCCTGCCGCGCCGTGCGCGACGTCTCCATGTCGCGTTGCAGCTCACGCGCCACGGCCGCCAGCTCCGCGTCCGGGTGCGCCACCAGCGCCTCCAGCCAGCCGCTCACCGTCTCCGGTCCGTAGGGATTCTCCCGCGAGCCGGAGAAGGACTGCGTGTCGCGGTGCAGCTTGCCCAGCTCCGCGCCCAGCCGCTCCAGGTGGTCGGTGGTGAGGGCCGGGTGGCGCAGCTCCTCGCCCGGCAGCCAGCGGAAGACGCTGACACGGCCGCCCTCCAGCTCCAGGAAGGTCGCGCCGTCACGCGTCGTCACCTGCACGGGCCCGGGGAAGTGATACGCGGCCAGGTGCGCGAGCAGCGCGGATTCGAAGCGCAAATCGTCCGCGGAGCGCACCGTGGTGTGGCGCACGAAGTAGCGCCCGCTCTGCGTCTCCACGCGGTGGTTGGTGTTGATGGAGCCCTGGGGAATGGGCGTCACCTCACGCAAAGCCCCGAGCCCGAATGCCTCCGCGACCCGCTCGAATGCCTCGCGGGGTAGCGCCGTGTGTACCGCCATACCTCTGACCTCCCACGTCCGTGTTCACGCCGCCGCCCCCCGTTGACAGTCGAGGGGACCGTTCCTATCTGAGCGCGGCTTCTATACCCGGCACTACGGCCGGCGCACATCCAACTCCAGCGCGGGGGACAGGTCCATGGGCACCGAAGGGCGCAAGGACTGGCAGCGGCGCGAAAGCCTCACCAGCGCGCTGGTTCAGGTGGGCGTGGTGGCGGTGCTGCTCGCGGGCGCGGTGGTCTTCTTCGTCCACCGAGGCACCGTCCGCAAGCAGACGGAGGAACACCTGCGCGCGGCCCGCACGGCCGCCATGCGTGGCAACCCCGCTGACTTCGCCCGCGCGATGACGGAGCTGGAGGCCCTGTTCCAGCTCGACGCCGAGGCCCGTGACGCCCAGGCCCTGGCCGCCGATATCCAGACGGTGCTGTGGCTGGAGCACCGGCAGCCCGGCGCGGACGCCAAGGCCCGCGAGCACCTCGCCCGCGCCGCGCAGTTGGAGTCCCAGTCCGGCGAGCGCTACGGCGCCCACGCCCTGCATCTGCTGGCCGCGGGCAAGTCCGCCGAGGCGGAGCAGTACCTGGCCGGGCTCGAGGCCCGCGGCGCCAACAACGCCCGGCTGACGCTGGCCCGGGCCCTGGCGCTCCAGGCGCGCGGCGACCTTCCCGGCGCGAGGCAGGCCTTCGCTCGCGCGGCGGAAGCGTCCTGGCGCGATCCACGCTTCACCACCGCGTACGGCGAGGCCCTGATGGACGAAGGCCAGTACCCGCAGGCGGTGGAGGCCTTCGCCAAGGCCACCAGTGTCAACCCGGACCACCTGCTGGCCCGCGTGTCCACCGCGCTGGCCCACACCTACCAGGGGCGCAAGCTGGAGGAAGCGCAGCAGGTGCTCTCCGGCGTGGAGGCCCGCGGCGCGGAGCTGACGCCCGGACTGAAGGCCCGCGCGGGCGCGCTGAAGGCGGAACTGGCGCTGGCCCGCGGCGCGCCCGACGAGGCCCTCTCCGCCGCGGACGAAGCGCTGAAGGCCGTTCCCGATGAGCACTACGCCCTCTTCGCCCGGGCCCGGGCCCTGGCGGTGAAGCGTGACGCCCAGGCGCGCGCGGCCTTCGAGGCGGCCGTGGCCCGGCGCCGCAATGCCCCCCTGCTCTACCTGGACGGCGCGCGGGCGCTGCAGACCGCCGGTGACACCGACGGCGCGGTGGCCCTGCTGGACGCGTACGAGGCCACCTTCGGTCCGGTGCAGACCACCACCCCGGACGGCAAGAAGGCCGGCCTCTTGGAGAAGGACAGCCGCTACTGGCTGGCGCGCGGCGGCGTGCTGGAGGCCGCCTCCCGTCAGGACGATGCCCTGGTCGCCTACGACAAGGCCCTGGCGGCGCGCGGCGTGGACCTGGCCCGGGCGCAGTACGCCAAGGGCGCGCTGCTGCTGGCGCGCAAGGACTACGAGGGAGCCCGCCCGCTGCTGGCCGCCGTGGCACCCGACAGCGGCGCGGGCACGATGGCGGAGGCCTACACCGCCATGGGGGACCTGCTCTTCGCGCAGGGCGAGCACGCCGCCGGCTGCCAGCACTACTTCTTCGGCCTCGCGCGAGCCCAGGCACAGGGCGCGCCCCGCGAGGCGCTGGCCGAGCGCGTGGAGGACATCCGCAAGCGGCTGGAGTCCGCCGGCCAGGCCAGCATGGCCAAGGCCTGGAAGGCGGAGTCGAGCTCGCTCCTAGAGTAGGTCGGTGGGGCTGATGGACTCCGGGCGGGCGCGCACCACGCGCCACTCGCCGTCCTCTTCCTTCTCGAAGGCGCCTTCGATGAGGTAGGCGTTCAGCACGCTGTCGGCGGCCAGGTCCTCCACCTTCTCCGCCTGGGAGCGGCCGAAGATGAAGCGCGCCTGGAACTCCCCTTCCGAGGGCGACACCTCGCGCACCTCCAGGTTCGTCACGAAGACGCGCACCCACTGGCCCCGCAGCACCTGCGCGGTGAGGATGCCGCGCACGTCCTTCTTCGACCAGCCGCCCTGCCCGTTGGAGCGGAAGCGCTCGGAGACGTGCTCCATCACCCCGCCCACGTCCTTCGCCTCCGCGGCGCGCGTCATCACCACCACCTGGCGGCGGATGGCCTCCTCCACGGTGAGCTGCTGCCGCGGCCAGAAGTACAGCACCGCGCCGGCCGCCAGCAGCGCCAGCACACCGCCCACCACCTGAGAGCGCGTCACGTTCACCATGGCCCCTCTCACGCGGCCTCGGGCTCGAGCACCAGTTCGTCCGCGTCGATGATTTCCGCGGGCCGCAGCGCCTCGCCAATCTGCTTCAGCCGGCGGTCCGACAGCTGCTCCAGGTACGTGCGGATGTCCGGAACGGCCGTCACCAGCTCGTGGAAGGCCGCGCGCTCCAGGAAGGCCGCCGCCGTCTTGCGCGCCGCCGCCACCGTGGCCGTCGCGCGCAGGCCCGTCAGCAGGGAGATTTCGCCCGCGACCTCGCCCTCGCGCAGCATGCCCAGCGTCACCACGCCGCCCGCCGGGTCCTCCTTCTGCACCACCAGCTCACCGGCGAGCACCAGGAACAGCCCCGGCGAGTGCTCGCCCTCCACCAGCACCTTCTCCCGGGCCTGGAGCGCCCGGAAGGCGAAGCGCCGCAGCAGCGCGCCCCGCTCCGACTCCGGCATCGTCTGGAACATGGGCGAGGTGGCCATCAGGTTGCGCGCCATGCGCTGCTGCGCGAAGTCCGCCAGCACCTGCGGCACCGCGGGGTGGCTCTTGGCGACCGCGTTGAGGTGCTCGCGGCGAATCTCGAAGACTTCCGTGTCCGACACCGCGGACACCGTCGCCGTGGGCGGAGCGCCCGTCAGCAGCGCGATTTCACCGAAGATGGAGCCACCGCCGAGGAAGCCCAGCGTGCGCGCCTCGCCCTCCATCTGTCGCGTCACCTCCGCCTTGCCGGCGACCAGGACGTAGAGGGAGTCGGCGGGCTCGCCCTCGCGGCTCACCGCCTCCTCCGGCTTCACCCGGCGCCACGCCATCAGCCGCACCAGGTCCACGAAGGCATCCCGGTCCAGCTCCGCGAACAGCGGCAACGGCGGACGGCTGTTGGGGTCCGCGGCGCCGCCCGGGTCCGTCGCGGCCAGCACTTCGATGGCGCGGCTGGACAATTCCTCGCCCTGCAGCCCCATCAGGTCCGTCTCCACCTTGCCGTCGTAGAGAGTTTCAGGCGGCAGCGGCGGAGGCACCACCGCGCGGCCCGGCGCGTTGCGCACCGCGCGCGAGTGCACGCGAAACAGCGTCTCCTTCAGGCGCCGCTCGTTGGGCGCCAGGTCCAGCGCCAGCTTGCACGCGGCCATGGCCGACAACAGGTAGTCCCGGCGCAGCAGGCCCTCCGCGCAGGCGTGGTAGGCGGTGACGGCGCGCTCACGCTCGCCCAGCTCCGCCAGGCAGCGCGCGGCCAGCATCCGCGAGCGGTGGTCCGCGGGGACGCGGCGAACCGCCTCGGCGAACACGGCCAGGGCTCGCTCGAACTGGCGCTCCTCGATGAGGTCCATCCCGAGCTCACGCAGCGACGACTCGTTCATCCCTTTTCTCCCCGGCAAATCATGTTCGGCCCGCCGCCACTCACGGCTGGAGCTCGCTCAGATACATCTCCGCCTTGCGCTTGACGTCGGAGCCTTCGGAGGCCGTCTCGATGACGACCTTGAACATCTCCGCCGCAGCCTTCGGATCCCTGTCCCGCTGGATGTAGGCCCGGAGGAAGAGCTCCTCCGCCTTCTTCTGCAGGTTCTCCAGTCCTTCACGCGCCCGCCCGTCACCCGGGTTGAGCCGCAGCGCCTCGCGGAAGTGCGAGCCGGCCGCGCCCAGGTCGCCCTTCTTCAGCGCGCTCTGCCCCGCCGCCAGCGATGACGACGCGAGCTGTTCGTCGATGGTGTTCCCCAACGAGCCCCGGAAGCCAATCTGGCGGTACAGCTCCGCCGCGCGCCGCAGGGGCTTCGCCGCCGCCTCCAGCGAGTTGGCGTCCAGCTTTTTCTGCCCATCCTCCAGCGCGCGCCGGAACTGGGGAATCAGACGCTTGAGGGCCAGGGCCCGGTCCTTCACGTCCTTGTCCGCCCGGTACTTGTCCGTCACCCGGTCGCACTCCAGGACGGCGCGCTGGTAGTCACCGCCGTTGAAGCGGCGCTCCACGTCGGAGAAGGCCTCGGCGATGAACTCCTTGCGCTTCTCCTTGGCCACCTCCGCCGCGCGGGCGTTGGCGTTGCGGGTGCGGCGCGACGCATCCTGGGCCTCCTTCGCCAGCTCGGCCTCCAGGTCCGTCAGCTTCACCTCGTAGGCCGGCCGGTTCAGCGGGGGCAGCTGCGCGATGAGCGGGCGAATCGTCTCCGGGTCGCGCGAGGCGAAGGACTCCTCCACCTGCTGGAGCCGCCAGGCGATGTCCTTCTCCTCCAGCTCCGTCGCCAGCTTGCGGCGGATGTCATCCGTCTTCGCCGTGCCCTGCGGCGTCGCCTCCAGCTTCGAGCGCGCCTCGTCGAACTGCTTCTCCTCGATGAGGGTGCGGACGGCATCGAGCGAGGTCATCACCTCCAACTGCGTGCGCGCGCCCCGGGCCAGGTTGTCCGCGTCGATGCCCGGCACCAGCTTCTCCGCCTCGCCGACGAGGCGGACGGCGTTGGCGAAGTCATCCGCGCGCACGGACTCGCGCGCCTGCTGCATCAACACCTTCGCCTTCTCCACCTTCGGGTCCGGCGGAGGCGGAGGCGGAGGTCCGGACGGAATCAGCATCAGCCCGACGACCAGCACCACCACCAACGCGCCACCACCGCCGATGAGCGCCTTCTGCTTGCCCGTCAGTCCACCGCTGTTCGACCGCGTCGGCGTGCTGCGGATGGGTGGACGGGGCCGGGGCACGGCCACCCCGCCCTTGGCGCCGGAGTTCTCCTTGAGCGAGTCAGGCAGCTTGTAGTTGGCGTTGGTGGCCTCGTTGAAGCGTGGGTCGTTCGGATCCACCTCGCTGCCACGCGCGGCGGCCTGGTTCTTCCGCTTCTCCTCCGCCTCGCGGGCGGCCGCCTCGCGCTCGCGCTTCTCCTCCGCCTCGCGGGCCTCCGCCTGGGCGCGCAGCTCCTTGATCTGCTCCGATTCGTCCACGAAGCGCAGGCGCGTCTTGCCCATGGAGATTTCGTCTCCATGCTTCAGCAGACACTCGTCCACGCGCTGGTCATTGACCTGGGTGCCACTGACGCTGCCCAGATCCCGCATCACCACGCCGGCCTGGCCGTACACCAGCTCCAGGTGCCGGCGGGACACGGACTGGTCCTCCAGCACGAAGTCGCAGTCCTTGTTGCGGCCCACCACCATGCGCACGCTCTGGAAGCGCTTCTTGCGGCCCTTGTCCGGGCCGTCCAGCACCATCATCTGCACCGGCGGGCCGGCGCGCGTGGCGTCCGCGTTGTCGTCTTCGTCCTCGTCGCGGGAGCGCCGCTCCTCCTCCACGGACTCGATGGAGGCCACGCGCGTCTCACCCGTGCGGGAGCGGCCCGGTGACTCCTCACCATAGAGGTCCGGGTTGGGCGGCCCATCGTCTGGGTAGCCGTCCTCCCCGAATGCGGGGGCGGCGAAGTCCTCGTCCTCGGACGCGGGACTGCGCCGGGAGGGGGACTTCAGGGAGTCTGGGTCCTCACCCGCAGCACCACCGGAACGGCCGGCACCAGAACGGGAAGAGGGAGGAGGACGAGGAGGCATGGGGTGGGTTCCAGTCTCGAAGCGCCCGGCATCTTAGAGCGCCGTCTCCATGGTGGGAATGCGGACAGGCCGCGGATCAGGGAAAGAACAGGGGCCCTTGAGCGTTGCTCCTGGCGGCGCCCCCTCCTATGTAGGCTGTCACATACCCCATCGTCTTCACTGCGGGAGTCCCGAAATATGCCCCGAGCGTCTGCGCCCTCGAAGCGCGCCCCCTCCTTGAAGCTGGCCCCACCAGTGGCCCGGCGGCCCACGCCCGCCGCCCTGCTGCCCCAGCCGCTGGTCGAGCGCCTGCTCGCCGTGGCCATGGAGCGTGGGGGCGACTTCGCGGAGGTGTACGTCGAGCGCACGCTCACCACGGCGGTGCGGCTGGAAGAATCCCGCATCAAGAGCGCGCAGACGGGCCTGGTCCAGGGCGTGGGCGTGCGCGTCATCTCCGGCGGCAAGGTGGGCTACGCCTTCTCCGACGACTGGGATGAGGCCGCGCTGCTGCGCGCGGCCTCCACGGCGGCCATGATTGCCCAGGGCGGCGGCGCCGAGCGCAGCTTCCCCGTGCGCCGCGCCGCGGTCCCCAGCCACTACCACGTCAGCACCCCGCTGATGGACGTGGAGGTGTCGCTGAAGACGGGCCTGCTCATGCGCGCCGACAAGGCCGCCCGCGCCTTCGACGCGCGGGTGAAGCAGGTCAACGGCGGCTACGTGGACCAGACCCGGCGCATCGCCGTGGCCAACACCCACGGGCGCTACACCGAGGACACCCAGGACCTGTGCCGGATTTCGGTGATGGTGGTGGCCCAGGGCAAGGGCGGCGAGCAGCGCACCGGCATGTACGGCGGCGGCGGACGCGTGCCCTTCAGCCACTGGGACACCTTCTCCCCGGAGGACGTGGCCCGGGAAGCGGCGCGTCAGGCGGTGGCCACGCTGGGCGCGGTGGACTGCGTGGCCGGCCCGCAGACGGTGGTGCTGGCGCCGGGCTGGAGCGGCATCCTCCTGCACGAGGCGGTGGGCCACGGCCTGGAGGCGGACTTCATCCGCAAGGGCACCTCGCTGTTCGCTGGGAAACTGGGTGAGAAGGTGGCGTCCGACCTGGTCACCATCATCGACGACGGCACCGTGTCCAGCGGGCGCGGCTCCATCAACATCGACGACGAGGGCAACCCCGGCGAGCGCAAGGTCCTCATCGAGAACGGCGTCCTCAAGGGCTACCTCTACGACAGCCTCAACGCGCAGCTCATGGGCCAGCGCAGCACCGGCAGCGGGCGGCGCGAGTCCTTCAAGCACCTGCCCATGCCCCGCATGACGAACACCTTCCTGGCCCCGGGTGACCACGCCCCCGAGGACATCCTCAAGGAGGTGAAGCGCGGCCTGTACTGCGCCACCTTCGGCGGTGGGCAGGTGGACATCACCAACGGCAACTTCGTCTTCGAGGTCAGCGAGGCCTATCAAATCGAGGACGGCAAGCTGGGCCGTCCCGTGAAGAACGCGACGCTCATCGGCGTGGGGCCGGAGGCGCTGAAGAACGTGTCACGCGTGGGCTGCGACCCCATGCCGGACCCGGGCATGGGCGTATGCGGAAAGAATGGCCAGTCCATGCCCGTGGGCGTGGGGCTGCCCACCGTGCGCATCGACAACATCACCGTTGGCGGAACCAAGGTCGCCTGAGAGAGAGCACCAACCATGGACTACCAGCAGCTCGCGAAGAGAATCGTCCAGCGCGCCAAGCGCAAGGGTGCTCGTCAGGCGGAGGCCTTCCTGGAGGTAGGCCGCCAGAGCAAAGTGCGCGTGCACCAGGGGCAGATTGAAGACCTCACCCAGTCCACCAGCAAGGGCGTGGGCGTGCGCGTGGTGCTCAAGGACCGCCTGGGCTTCGCCTATACGTCCGACTTCGAGCCCTCCGCCGTGGACCACATCGTGGACCAGGCACTGAAGCTGGCCGAGTTCTCCGCCCCCAGCAAGCTCAACGGCCTGCCCTCCGGCAAGGACTTGGGCCGCTTCGGGGACACCGGCCTGCTTTTCGACACGAAGGTGGCCGAGCTTCCCGGGGACTGGAAGATCAAGACGGCGCTGGAGGTGGAGAAGGCGGCCCGGGCGGAGGACTCGCGCATCATCGCCTTCAACGGCGTGGGCGCCGGGGACTACGTGTCCGAGGTGTACATGGCCTCCACCGAGGGCGTGACGGGCGCGTACTCCGGCACCTACGTGTACCTGTACGCCGCGCCGGTGGCCTCCGACGGCAACGGGCTCCAGACAGGTTATTGGATGGACTACCGCCGCTTCCTGGATGACCTGGACGGGCCGGAGTCCATCGGCCGGGAGGCCACGCGCCGCGCGGTGCGGATGCTGGGCGCGAAGCGGGTGAAGACGCAGCAGGTGCCCGTGTTGTTCGACCCGCAGGTGGCCGCGTCCTTCGTGTCGGACGTGGCGGGCGCGGCGGACGGCAACGCCGTGTACCAGAAGGCCAGCCTCCTGGCCCCGCTGCTGGGCAAGCGGCTGGCGGGCGCGCACGTCACGCTGGTGGATGACGGCCTCATGCCGCGCGGACTGGCCACCGCGCCCTTCGACGGCGAGGGCGTGCCCACGCGGCGCACCCCCATCATCGAGCAGGGCGTGCTCAAGTCCTTCCTCTACGACGCGTTCACCGCTCGCAAGGCGAAGGCGCGCACCACCGGCAACGCGTCACGCAGCTACAACGGGCTGCCCGCCATCGGAACCAGCAACCTGTACCTGGAGGCGGGCACGAAGTCGCCGGAGGAGCTGCTGCGCGAGGTGGACAGCGGCTTCTATGTCACCGCCCTGCTCGGCCACGGCACCGACCCGGTGACAGGCGAGCTGTCCGCGGGGGCCAACGGCCTGTGGATTGAGAAGGGCGAGCTGACGCACCCCGTGCAGGAGGTGACGGTGGCGGGCAACCTGCTGCAGATGCTCAAGGACCTGGACGGCGTCGGCAGCGACCTCCAGTTCCGCAGCGGCACGGTGGGCGCGCCCACTGTCCGCTTCCGGCAGCTCACCGTTTCAGGCGAGTAGCCCACCCTTCCACGTCCCCCTACCGTGCGCCGGCGGGGGGACGTGTCAGGGCCTCCTCGTAGAACGCTTCAAGCAGCACGAGGAGGGTGCAGCCCATGGCAGCGAAGTCCGCACGCAAGTCCCCCACCGCGAAGAAGGCGGCCACGCCGCGCAAGCCCCGCCGCAAGAAGGCGGCGCCGAAGTCCCGGGGCCTGTCCCCCGCGGAGGTGGCCAGCGACTCGGTGGAGTACCCCACGGAGCTGCTGGAGGCGGTGCGCGAGGACGGCGGCGAGGTGCTCGGCGTGTACCGCGACCCGCTGGGTGGCCACCCGGTGGTGTTCTCCGTGCTGCCCATCGACAAGGTGGAGCCCACGCCCTACCAGCGCGACGTGTCCGAGCCGCACGTGAAGCGGCTGGCCAGCGCCATGGAGCGGTTGGATCGCTTCCTGGACCCCGTCATCGCCGTGCGCAAGGACGGCCGGTACTGGACGCCCAACGGAAACCACCGCCTCAACGCCAGCCGCCTTCTGGGCGCCAAGGCCATTGTCGCCCTGGTGCTGCCCGAGGAGGACGTGGCCTACCAGATTCTGGCCCTCAACACGGAGAAGGCCCACAACCTCAAGGAGCGCTCGCTGGAGGTCATCCGCATGTACCGCGGACTGGTGGGCGCGGAGCGCAAGGGGCCGGAGACGGCCTTCGCCCACCTCTTCGAGGAGCCCTCCTTCATCACCCTGGGCGCCGCCTACGAGCAGCGCCCCCGCTTCTCCGCGGGCGCCTACCACCCCTTCGTGAAGGTGGTGGAGGACTTCCTCGACACGCCCCTGGAGGACGCCCTGCCCCTGCGCGAGGCCCGGGCCCGGCGGCTGCTGGAGCTGGACGACGCCGTGGTGTCCGTGGTGGATGCCCTCAAGGCGCGGGGCCTCCAGAGCCCGTACCTCAAGAACTTCGTCGTCGCCCGCATCAACTTCCTGCGCTTCCGCAAGGATGGCGGGAAGCCGGACTTCGACGCCACTGTGGACCGGATGCAGGCCAGCGCCCGGAAGTTCAACGTCGACAAGGTGCGGCGCGAGGACATTGGCCGGATGGGCGGCGGGCCGCTGGAGCCGGACGAGGAATCCGCTTAAGGGAACACGATTTGCAGGAGGTTGCGCCCAACATGACATCCCCCACGGTCCTGGTCGTCGACGACGACCGCGCGAACCTCGACTCGGTCATCCGCATCTTCCAGCGTGAGGGCATGGCCACGCTGGCCGCCGCCAACGGCACGGAGGCGCTGGAGCTGCTGCGCCGGCCGGAGGTCGCCGCCATGGTGACCGACCTGATGATGCCCAACATGGACGGCCAGGAGCTGCTGCGCGCCGCGCGTGCCATCCGCCCGGACGTGGAAGTGGTGCTGATGACGGCCTACGGCACGGTGGAGACGGCCGTGGCGGCCATGAAGGACGGCGCCTACGACTTCATCACCAAGCCCCTCAAGCGCCACGCACTGGTGAAGGCCATCCAGAAGGCGCTGGAGAAGCGAGCGCTGGTGGCGGAGAACCAGTCGCTCAAGGCGAAGCTGGCGGAGATGAACGCAGCGGGGGGGCGCTCCATGGTGGGCCAGTCCCCCGCTTTCCGCGCCATGCTGGACACCATCCGCCAGGCGGCTCCCTCCACCGCCACAGTGCTGCTGCTGGGTGAGTCCGGTACGGGAAAGGAGCTGGCCGCGCGCTCCGTGCACGAGTTCTCCCAGCGGGTCCGCGGGCCCTTCGTCGCCGTCAACTGCGGCGCGCTGCCGGAGAACATCCTGGAGGCGGAACTCTTCGGCGTGGAGCGCGGCGCCTTCACCGGCGCGGTGGCCCGGCGAGAGGGCCGCTTCGAGCGTGCCCACGGTGGCACCCTCTTCCTGGACGAAGTCGGTGAGATGCCGCTGCCCGCCCAGGTGAAGCTGCTCCGCGCGCTGGCCGAGGGCGAAATCGAGCGGCTGGGTGGCACGCAGACGGTGAAGGTGGACGTGCGCCTCGTCGCCGCCACCAACAAGGACCTGCAGAAGGAAGTGGCCGAAGGCCGCTTCCGCGAGGACCTCTACTACCGGCTCAACGTGGTGGAGATTCGCGTGCCCGCGCTCGCCTCGCGCCGCGAGGACATTCCCCTGCTGGCGGACGCCTTCCTGCGCCGCTTCGCCGCCAAGAACGGCAAGGTGCTGCGCGGCTTCTCCCAGGAGGCGATGGGCGTGCTGGAGAACTACGCCTGGCCCGGCAACGTGCGCGAGCTGGAGCACGCGGTGGAGCGCGCGGTGGTGCTGGCGCGCGGCGAGGTGCTGGAGGCCAGTGACCTGCCTGAATCCGTGCGCAAGGGCCCGCTGGGCTCAGCCGGACAGCTCGTCATTCCCATCGGGACGCCCATGGAGGAAATCGAGCGCCGGGTGATCCACGAGACGCTCCGTCACACCCGCGGAGACAAGACGCTGGCCGCACGGCTGCTGGGCATCGCCGCGCGGACCATCTACCGCAAGCTGGAGCGCGAGCAGTCCACCGGGGACGGCCCCTCCGCCGCGCCTCCCGGCCCCGACACCGACGACTGACAGGGCGTCACACGGCCCCCCGCCTGCTTTTGACAATTTGTCTGGCGGGGTTTCGGAAGGCCCGTCACGCGTCAGGGGCGCCTGCTATTCCGGAATAATTCCAAGTGGTTGGCCGTAGGTCCTGTCTTGCCCGCCTGGCCCGCGATGGCACCTGGCTTGCTCAATGAGGGCCCGGCTTTCTCCCGGAAGCGTGATGGAACTCTTCTTTCGAAAATACTTTTGGACGGTGAACCTGGTGTTCATCCTGCTCGTCGGATTGCTGGCGGCGAGCACGGTGAACCTGTTCGTCGAGTCCGCCATCTCCCCGGTTCCCACCGGGGGGTCGTCCGCCCGCGCGCCTTCACAGCCGCGCCGCATCGAGACGGCGATGGCGATGCTCGACCTGGATCGTCTGTCACGGCTGACGGGCATCAAGCTCCCCGAACCCGAGCCCGAGGTTCAGGAGCCCGGC
Source organism: Myxococcus sp. AB056 (assembly GCF_006547365.1). NCBI lineage: Bacteria > Pseudomonadati > Myxococcota > Myxococcia > Myxococcales > Myxococcaceae > Myxococcus > Myxococcus sp. AB056. The sequence goes on from NZ_VHLB01000014.1 coordinate 85,297, forward strand.
GGCGCTTCGGCGGAGGTGGACCCCAACGCCGCGCCCGTGAAGAGCGGTCTGCGGGTCAAGCTGCTCGGCACGCTGGTGGCGAGCAACCCCGACTGGTCCTTCGCCTCCATCCAGGACATGACGACGCAGCGTTCGCAGACCTACATGGTGGGCAACTCCCTGCAGGGAGCCACCGTGGAGAACATCGAGCGCGAGCGCGTCATCATCATCAACGGTGGCCGCCGCGAGTACATCGACGGCAATCCGGGTGACGGCGCCTTCGTGCCGCCCTCGCCCCCGGTGGCCCAGGCCAACACCGCGCCGCCCAGCGACGGCAGTGGCATCCGCGCCACCAGCGAGAACGAGTACGAAGTCCCTCGCGCGGAAATCGACAAGACGCTCAACAACCTCAACAACGTCGCCATGCAGGCGCGCATCGTGCCCGCGTTCAAGGACGGTCAGGCGGTGGGCTTCAAGCTCTTCTCCATCCGTCCGGACTCCATCTACTCCAAGATTGGCGTCCAGAATGGCGACGTCATCCGTCGCATCAACGGATTCGACCTCAACAGCCCGGAAAAAGCGCTGGAGGTCTATTCGAAGATGAAGGACGCAGCCCGCATCGAGATCGAGATCGAGCGCAACGGTGCGCCGATCCGCAAGTCGTACAACGTCCGTTAATCACCTCCGCAGCGCCCGCTCCTCCATGAAGACGCTCCCGTCCTGGATGCTCTGCCTGTGCCTCGCGCTCGCCGTTCCCGCGCAGGCCCAGCGCCGCTCACCGCCCACTGGTTCCGCCGGAGAGCGGACGATTTCCCCGCAAGGCACTGGCGCTACCGGCGCTGGTGACGCCAACGCGGGTCCCCGCCGCACGCCGACGTGCGAGGAGGCCCGCCGCAATGCCCGTTACGGCATCTACTTCGACAAGGTGGAGATCGAGAAGCTGGTCCAGACGGTCGCGGACGCCACCTGCCGCACCTTCATCCTGCCGGAGAACGTGCGCGGGAAGATCTCCATCATCGGCCCGGAGAATGGCCGGGTGGAGGTCAATGCGGACGCCTTCTACTCCGCCTTCCTCGCCTCGCTCGACGCCAACGGGCTCGCCGTCTACCAGTACGGTCGGTTCATGAAGATCGTCGACAAGCGCTCGGCGAAGCAGAACCCCATCCCGACCATCGTCGAGGACGGTGAGCCGTACACCACCAACGAGCAGATGGTGACCAAGCTGTTCCGCGTGCAGAACGTGGAAGTGGAGCCGCTGCGCGGCGTGCTCCAGCAGCTGGTGTCCAAGGACGGCGACACGATTCCGTACCCGCCCGACACCATCATCATCAACGACGTGGGCTCCAACATCCACCGCCTGGAGCGCATCATCCACCAGCTGGACACGCGCGCCGCCAGCGATGAGATGCGCATCATCCAGGTGCAGTACGCCTCCGCGCAGGACGTGGCCAACACGGTGCAGCGCCTCTTCGAGGCCAAGGGCGCCCGCCCCGGCCAGCCCGCCGCCACCGGGCGCAATGTGCCCCCCGCCGCGACGCAGGCCACGCCCCAGGCCGGCCAGGGCCAGGAGGGCGCCACCGGCGGTCCGGTGACGCTGTCGCAGATCATCCCGGACGAGCGCACCAACAAGCTCATCATCGTCGCCAGCCCCGCGGCCTTCGAGCGCATCCAGGACATCGTCGGGCAGATTGACATCCCCACCAGCGGCGGCGGACGCATCAACGTCTACTACCTGGAGAACGCCAACGCGGAGGAGCTGGCCAGCACGCTCCAGTCGCTGGCCCAGGGCACCGGCAACGCGCCCCGCGGCCGCACCCCGGTGCCGGCCCGTCCGCCGGGCGCCCCTGGCGGCCCCACCACGACGCAGGCGGCGGAGCTGTTCAGCGGCGAGGTGAAGATTTCGGCTGACAAGGGCAGCAACTCGCTGGTCATCGTCGCCAGCTCGGCGGACTACAAGAACATCGTCCAGGTCATCCAGCAGCTCGACAAGCCGCGCCGCCAGGTGTTCGTGGAGGCCGTCATCATGGAGGTCAACCTGGACCGCAACGCGCGGCTTGGCATGAACCTCCACAGCGGCTTCAGCCTGAGCACGTCGAGCGGCGATCAGGTGCCCGGCCTCATCGGCACCAACACCTCCGGCCAGGGCCTGCCGCCGTCCCTGTCGCTCACCAGCCTGGCGTCCTACGGCGGCTTCCTCGCCGGCATCCAGGGCCCCGTCATCCCCGCGCTGGAGAAGCTGGGCATCCCGGCCTTTGGCGTGGTGCTGCACGCCATGCAGCAGAGCTCGGATGTGAACGTGCTCTCCACGCCGCACATCCTCACCAGCGACAACGAGGAGGCGGAAATCACGGTGGGCCAGAACGTGCCCTTCCAGTCCGGCTTCAACCCGACCTCGCTGGGCTCGCTCGGGGCCGGCGTGGGCGCCGGCGGCGTCGCGGGAGGACTGGGCGGCGGCCTGCTGGGCGGCCTGGGTGGCCTGGGTTCGCTCTACGCCCCCATCACCCGTCAGAACGTGGAGTTGAAGCTGACGGTGAAGCCGCAGATCAACGAGAGCGACTACATCCGCCTGGTCATCAACCAGCAGACGGAGGAGATCGCCTCCACCGACCCGGTGCTCGGCCCCACCACGTCCCGCCGCAGCGCGAAGACGACGGTCATCGCGCGGGACCAGGAGACGCTGGTGATTGGCGGCATCATGCAGGACCGCACGCTGGAGAGCGTGTCCAAGGTGCCGCTGCTGGGTGACATCCCGCTGCTGGGCCACCTGTTCCGCGACACCACGCGCCGCAAGACGAAGACGAACCTGCTCCTCTTCCTGACGCCCTACATCATCCGGGGGCCAGAGGACTTCCGCGTCATCTTCGAGCGCAAGATGAAGGAGCGGCAGCAGTTCGTGGAGCAGTTCTACGGCCAGGTGCCCGGCTACGACGTGGCGGTGGACTTCAGCCGCAAGCCCGGTCCGCTGTCGCGCATGGGCCAGAAGGTGACGCAGGAGGAGCAGCGCGCGGAGAACGGCGGTCCGGGCCTGTCCGGCGAGCGCGTCATCACCCCGGCCCCTCCCCCGGCCAGCAGCCCGGGAGCCGTGCCCTCCACGCAGCGGCAGGCGCCCGCCTCCCCGGAGGATGAAGGTGGACCGGCGGTGCGGGAAGGCATGCCGCCTCCGGATGGTTCGGAAGAACCAGTGCCCGCGCCCGCCCCGCAGAACTTCGAGCAGCCCCCGCCCGAGGCCATCCAGGTCCCCGAGGCAGGAGACGCCGAACGCCTGCGCATCCAGCACATCGAGCCGGGGCCGAGGGAGTAGACGCCATGAACCTGACCGCCGACCCCGCCCTCACCAGCGCCGCCACCGGCGGCACGGTTTCCCCGCGCAACGACGCCACGCAGCTCGTGGCACACGGGCAGGCCTACCTGTGTGGCCGCCCGCTGGGGGAGATCCTGCGCGCCATCGTCCCCTCGCTCACCGAGGAGAAGCTCCAGGAGGCGCTCGCCATCCAGGACGAGAAGGGTCAGCGCATTGGCGAGGCCCTCGTGGGGATGAAGGCGGTCTCCGAGGAGGACGTGGCCAAGGCCCTGGGGCACCAGCTGGACCTGCCCTACCTGGCGCGCATCTTCGCCGAAGAGGTGGACGCGGAGCTCGTCAAGCGCATCCCCATCAACTTCGCCAAGCAGTCGCGCATCCTCCCGCTGTCCCTGGAGGGTGACACGGTGGCGGTGGCGGTGGCGGACCCGCTGGACACCGCCGCGCTGGACCACGTGCGCGTGCTGCTGGGCCAGAGCGTCAGCCAGCGCATCGCGCTGGGCTCCACCATCACCGACGCCATCAACAGCGTCTACGACCGCTCCGTCAACGAGACGGAACAGCTCGTGGACGAGATGGAAACGCAGGACCTGGATGCCATCGCCCACGAGCTGGACGAGCCCAAGGACCTGCTCGACGAGGACGACGAGGCGCCCGTCATCCGGCTGGTGAACTCCGTGCTGTTCCGCGCCGCCAAGGAGCGCGCCAGCGATATCCACATCGAGCCGATGGAGCGCGAGCTGCTGGTGCGCTTCCGCGTGGACGGTGTGCTGCAGGAGGTCATCAAGCCGCCCAAGCGCTACCAGAACGCCATCGTCAGCCGCGTGAAGGTCATGGGGCAGCTCAACATCGCGGAGAAGCGCCTGCCGCAGGACGGCCGCATCCGCATCAAGCTGGCCGGCCGCGACATCGACATCCGTCTGTCCACCATCCCCACGTCCTTCGGCGAGCGCATCGTCATGCGTCTGCTGGACAAGACGGCGACGCTGCTGGACCTGGCGGAAATCGGCATGAGCCAGAAGACGCTCGAGTCGATGGAAGCCGTCATCAAGCGCTCGCACGGCATCATCCTGGTGACGGGCCCCACGGGCTCCGGCAAGACGACGACGCTCTACGGCGCCCTGTCGAAAATCAATACGCCCGACCTCAACATCCTCACCGTCGAGGACCCGGTCGAATACCAGCTCAAGGGCATTGGCCAGATGGCCATCAGCCCGAAGATTGGGCTGACCTTCGCCCAGGGGCTGCGCTCCTTCCTCCGCCAGGACCCGGACGTCATCATGGTCGGCGAGATTCGCGACAAGGAGACGGCGGAAATCGCCATCCAGGCCTCGCTGACGGGCCACCTGGTGCTGTCCACCGTCCACACCAACGACGCCGCCGGTGCCGTGACACGTCTGGTGGACATGGGCGTGGAGCCCTTCCTCGTGGCGTCCTCGCTCACCGGCATCCTGGCCCAGCGACTGGTGCGCCGCGTGTGCCCGGACTGCCGCGTGCCCTACGAGCCCACCGACGCGGAGCTCAAGGAGCTGGGCCACTCGGTGGCCTCCTTCAAGCAGCGCTACGGCGTGGACCGCATCTACAAGGCCGCCGGTTGCCCCTCCTGCAACCGCAACGGCTACCGCGGGCGAACCGGCATCTACGAGTTCCTCCCCGTGGATGACGACGTGCGCCAGCTCGTGCTGAAGAACGTGGATGCCTCCACCATCAAGCGGTCCGCCACGTCCAAGGGCATGACGACGCTGCTGGATGACGGCGCGCGGAAGATTGCCCTGGGCGAGACGACCATCGCCGAGGTGCTCAGCATCACCCAGGAGGACATGTAGCCGACAGCTCCTCCCTGGGAGGGGCCGGGGTTCCTGAACCATGCCGGTCTTCGAGTACAGAGGTCTCAATTCCGCGGGCAAGCAGATCAAGGGCCTGCTCGAGGCGGACTCCCCCAAGACGCTGCGGTCCAAGCTGCGCGCCGACGGCATCTTCCTCACGGATGTGCTGGCCCAGGCCGAAGGCAGCCGCGCCGCCGTGGCCAAGGGCACCAACGCGGCGCTGGTGGCGCGCGACATCGACCTGCGCAAGCTGGGCCGGGGCCGCGTCAACACCGACGACGTGGCCATCTTCACCCGGCAGCTCTCCACGCTGCTGGGTGCGGGCGTCACGCTGGTGGAGTCGCTCAGCGCGCTGGTGGACCAGGTGGAGAAGGAGCGCTTCAAGCGCGCCCTCTCCGACATCAAGCAGCGCGTCAACGAAGGCTCGTCCCTGGCGGAAGCCATGGGGCAGCACCCGAAAATCTTCCCCAGCATCTACGTGAACATGGTGCGCGCGGGTGAGGCCTCCGGCGCGCTGGATGCGGTGCTCACGCGCCTGGCGGACTTCACGGAGAACCAGGCCCGGCTGCAGCAGAAGATTCTCAGCACCATGCTCTACCCCGCCATCATGATGGTGGTGGGCGGCGGCATCCTCGTGGCCCTCATGGTCTTCGTGGTGCCGAAGGTGACGAAGATTTTCGAGACGATGAAGGCCACGCTGCCCCTGAGCACGCGCTTCCTCATCGCCTCCAGCAACTTCTTCCAGAGCTGGTGGTTCATCCTGCTGCCAGCCATGGCGCTGTGCGTGGTCCTCTTCATGCGCTGGACGAAGAGCCCCTCGGGAAAGCCCAAGTGGGACCGCTTCACGCTCAAGGCCCCCGTGGTGGGCAACCTGGTGCGCCTGCTGTCCATCTCCCGCTTCGCCCGCACGCTGTCCACGCTGCTCAAGAGCGGCGTCCCGCTGCTGGCGGCCATGGACATCGTCAAGGCCATCATGACCAACACCGTCCTGGCGGAGGTCGTCGAGAAGGCCCGCGACTCCATCCGCGAGGGCGAAAGCATCGCCAACCCGCTGAAGCGCTCCGGGGAATTCCCTCCGCTGGTGTACCACATGGTCGCCATCGGTGAGCGCTCCGGCCAGTTGGAGGAGATGCTCACCAGCGTGGCGGACAACTACGAGACGCAGGTGAACGTGCGCATCAGCGCCCTCACCTCGCTGCTGGAGCCCCTCCTCATCGTGGTGATGGGCGCGGTGATTGCATTCGTCGCGCTTTCCATCCTGATGCCGATTCTGCAGGTGAACTCGGCCATCCGGTGAGGTGTGGCGGAATGATGAACGACATGGCGGACCGTTGGATTCAACGCGTCACCCTGGCGGCAATGGTCGCCATGGCGGCGGCGCTGCTGACCGTGGGGGCCCGGTTGTACGGTCCCCAGCAACCGCGCCCGCCCGCCGGGGCGGCGGACAGCGTCCGGACGCCCTGACAAGAAGACACGACGACACAAGGGTGGCCTGCCAGAAAGTCACCCGGGATGGAGAGCACACATGCGCCAGAGCCAGAAGCAGCAGAGGAAGCAGCGCCGCAACCGCGGCATGACGCTCATCGAAATCATGGTGGTCATCACCATCCTCGGTCTCATCGCCGCGGCGGTGGGCGTGGCCGTCATCCCGCAGTTGGAGGCCGCGCGCAGGGATCGCGCCGCGCTGGACATCAAGAACATCCAGGGCGCGATGAAGCTCTACTACACGAAGAAGGGGAAGTACCCGGACACGGCCTCCGGCCTGCAAGCGCTGGTGGAGGCGCAGGCGCTCGAGCAGATGCCCAAGGACCCCTGGAACAACGACTACGTCTACATCAACGAGGGCGGAAAGCCGGTCATCATCTCCTATGGCGCGGACGGCGCCTCGGGCGGTGAGGGCAACGACGCGGACATCTCCTCCGCGGACGCGGCGGCCTCCGCCAAGAAGTGACGAACAAGTCGCGCGCGACACACGTTGACAGGGCTTGGGCATGAAAGAGCACGACGCCATTCCATCCCCGACGCCCTCGCACGAGGGGCCGGACCGCCGCCGGAGGCTGGGGCGGTTCCTCCTCGCGTTCGTCTTCGTGGCCGCCACGGGGCTTGCCTTCACGCTGGTCTACGTGACGGAGGACCGGACGCTGGACGCCAACCAGCGCCGGGCGCGCACGGACATCCGCCAGCTGGAGGGCATGTTCAAGTCCCACCACCGGCTGATGGGCCGCTTCCCCTCCCAGGCAGAGGGCTTCACGCCGCTCATCCAGGCCCGGCTCCTGGACCGCGTGCCGGAGGACCCCTGGGGCCATCCGTACGTGTACTGGATGGACGGCTCCACGGGCGCCGTCGTCTCCTATGGCGCGGACGGCAAGCCGGGCGGCACCGGGCCTGACGCGGACCTGAGCAGTGGCGGTGTGCTGGCCGCCGGTTGGGCGGATCCATGACGAAGCGGAGCCACCGCGCCCAGCGCGGCCTGACGCTCATCGAAATCTCCATCGCCATCATCATCGTCGCGATGCTGTTCTCCGCGGCGGTGATGGGCATCGGCTCCATCACCGGCGCCAAGGCGAAGGGCAGCGCGGGCGAGCTGGCGGGCCTCATCCGCTCGCTCTACGACTCGGCGGCGCTGCGCGGGCAGACGTGCCGGCTGGTCTTCGAGATTCCCGACCCCAAGAGCGAGCAGGCCACGCGCTATCACGCCGAATGCGCGGAGGGCGCCGTCACCACCGCGAGAGACCGCGACGAGACGCTGCGCGCGGAGAACAGCGAGCGCGAGCGCGCCGCGCGCAACCGGGGCAGCGGCAGCGGCCGTGACGAGCGGCGCAACTACCTGTCCGGCGGCAGCGGGACGAACGCCCCCAGCGCGCAGGAGCTGCTGGAGGGAGAGAAGCTGCGCGTGGAGAACGCGGCCCGCTTCTCTTCCTACACGTCCGAGGAGGTCCCCGCGCGTGAGCTGCCGGCGGACGTCAAGGTCTCCGTGTGGACGCGCAACCAGCGTCAGCCGGTGGAGAACGGCGTGGCGTACCTCTACTTCTTCCCGCAGGGCTACACGGAGAAGGCCTACGTCTACGTGCAGCAGGGAGACAACGTCTGGACGCTGGACGTGTCGCCGCTCACCGGCAAGGTGCAGATTGTCGCCGAGGCGCTGGAGGTGCCGCGATGAGGCGCGCCCAGGGTTTCACGCTGCTGGAAGTGGTGGTGGCGCTCGCCATCCTCGGGCTGGCGCTGATGGCCATCTTCGACCTCAACGCGGGCGCGGTGTCCAACCACGTCTACACCAAGCGCCTCACCGTGGCGTCGCTGCTGGCCCGGTCGAAGATGACGGACCTGGAGCAGGACCTCTACGACGACGGCTTCAGCCTGGACGACCAGGAGGAGTCCGGGGACTTCTCCGACGAAGGCTGGAACCAGTTCAAGTGGCGCGCGCGCATCATCGCGCCCAAGACGGACGGCGTGACGCCGGACCAGCTCATTGGCGCCATCTTCAACCTGCCCATTGGCGACAATGCCAGCGGTGATGACCCGATGTCCGGGCTGGCGGGCCTCTTCGGAGGCGGCGCGGGCGGCAAGGATGGCGCGTCCTCCGGCGGCCCCCAGGCCGCGGGCCTGGGCGGCATGGGCGGCGCGGCCATGGGCATGGCCCAGCCCATGTTCACGCAGATGGTGGAGCAAATCACCCAGACGGTCCGCGAGGTGCACCTCACCGTCTACTGGCAGGAAGGCACGCAGGTGGAGAGCATCGACCTGGTGACGCACATCGTGTCGCTCGGGCCGGGCTCGGACCGCAACGGCGGCGCCGCCGCGGCCCAGGGCGGAGGCTCCGACAACCAGTGGGTGACGCAGGACGGGCGGCCCGTGGCCAACCCCATCCCCGGCCCCAACGGCGTCATGTTGGATCCGGCGACACGCCAGCCCCTGCGCCGCATGTCCGACGCGCAGCAGGACCTGGGCGGCCGCCGGGGGAACATGGGCGGCGGCAGCCTGCTGGGCAACCCGAGGCTTCCGGGCGGCTTCCGAGGGGCACAATGATGCGGCGTCACACGCGAGGCTTCACGCTGATGGAGGTCATGGTGGCCGTCGCCATCACCGCCCTCATGGGCACGGTGGTGGCCATGGCCTTCCAGACGGGCCTGACAGCCAAGGAGACGGTGGAGGTGGACGCGGACCGCTACCGGCAGGTCCGCGTGGCCATGAACCGCATGGCGCGTGAGATTGGCTCCGCCTACGTCAGCGACCGCTACGACTCCACCCGCTTCCGGGACCAGAACGACCGGCCCAGCAACTTCGTGGGGGAGCGCGGCAAGCTGCTGTTCACCACCTTCTCGCACCAGCGCCTCTACACGGACGTGAAGGAGTCCGACCAGGCCATCGTCGAGTACTTCGTGGAGGCGTCGGAGGACCGGGAGGCCCGCGGCCGGCAGGACCTCAAGCGGCGCGTCAACGCGAACATCGACGAGCGCATGGAGCAGGGCGGCCACGTGGACGTGCTCTTCGAAGGCGTGAAGGAGCTGGAGTTCGCCTACTGGGATTCGGAGAAGAAGGAGTGGGATGACGAGTGGGACACGCGGCGGACCGAGCGCAAGTCCATCCTGCCCACCCGGGTGCGCGTGACGCTGACGGCGGTGGACGAAACGGGCAAGGAAGCCCGTTACGTCACCCAGGCCCGAATCATGCTGAACACGGAGCTGCCGAGGTACTGAGCCATGCCCCTGCCCTTCTTCCAGCAGACGCCCCGGCGGCGACGCAAGCCCCTGCCCCGCCCGGCGCGGCGGGAGCGGCGCTCGCGCGGCGTGGCGCTCATCATCGCCATTGTCTCCATCGCCCTCCTGACGGTGATTGCCACCGACTTCGCCTACAACAGCCGGGTGGACCTGCAGCTGGCGGCCAACCAGCGAGACGAAGTGCGCGCCTACTACATGGCGCGCTCGGGCATCGCGCTGTCGCGGCTGCTGCTGCGCTTCCAGAAACAGGTGGACCAGACGCCCATCCCCAACCCGGCGGCCATCCTGGGGCAGCTGGGCATCGGCGGCACGCCGCAGGCCGGGCAGGTGCAGCCCTCCTCGCTCAACATCCAGCTCTTCAAGATGGCGCGCGTGGACTGTCACATGCTCCGCGGGCTGGTGAAGAGCGACGGCGCGGGTGGAGAGGTCTCCGCGCTGGAGCCCAAGCAGGACGACAACTTCAAGCTGGATGAAGAGGACGCGGACCCGGCGGCGCGCGAGGTCGCCTCGCAGATGACCATGCGCTCCTTCGGCGGCTTCGAAGGCTGCTTCCTGGCCACCATCACCGACGAGGAAGAGAAGCTCAACGTGCACCGGCTCATCGCGGGCGCGGGTGACGCGCGGCCCACGGCGCTGCGGCTCATGGACATGATGGCGGACCCGCGCTTCGAGTTCCTCTGGGAGCGGGACGACGCCAACAAGGTGCGCAGCACGCCCCAGGACGTCCTCCTGGCGCTCAAGGACTGGGCGGACGACGACCGGACAGGCTCGGCGTTCAACCCGGTGGACCCGGTGAATCCGCTGCCGGGTGGGTTCTCGGATGAAGGCGCGGCCTACAGCCGTTATGAACCCGGCTATCAGCCCAAGAACGCGCGCTTCGACAGCGTGGACGAGCTGTACCGGGTCCACGGCGTCAACGACCAGTTCATGGCGGCGTTCCGGGACCGCCTCACCGTCTATCCGGACATCAACCGCCGGCCCAACATCAACACCGACGACCCGGTGATGATGGGGCTGGCCATCATGTCGGTGGCGGACCAGACGCGGCCGGACCCGCGCCTGAGGGACCCGGTGTTCCTCAACGAGCTCATCGAACGCGTTCGCGCCGCGCGCATGTTCAGCTTCTTCGGGATGTCCGTGCAGGACTTCGTCGCGGTGGTGGAAGCCGCGGGCATCCTGGTCGACCCGGCCGTGAAGTCCAACGTCGCGGGCAACCGGCTCGTGGGCGACAAGAGTCAGACCTTCACCATCAAATCTGTGGGAGAAGCGGGCAGCGTGCAGAAGACGCTGACCGCCGTCATCCGGCTCGACGACACTCTGGGCCGGCTCCTGTACTGGAGAGAGGAATAGCATGGCCCGTATCCTTGGCCTGGACCTCGGCAGTCACGCCGTGAAGGGCGTGGTGCTGGAGGCGAAGACGAAGACGCACACCACCCATGGGTTCGCCGAGGTCCGGCGTGCCCAGGAGGGCGAGCGTGCCGACACGCTGCGAGCCGCGGTGCAGGAGCTGCTGGGCCAGCTCCCGCCGGGCAACGTGGACCAGATTGTCATCGCCCTGCCCGGCCCGGCGCTCACCACGCACGCGCTGAGCCTGCCCTTCTCCGACGCCAAGCGCATCGAGGCGACGCTGCCCTTCGAGGTCGGCAGCCAGCTGCCCTTCGACATCTCCGACGTCGTCTACGACTACCAGGTCGTGGGCCTGAAGGACGGCGAAGGCAAGGAGAAGGCCAGCGACCTGCTGGTGGGCGTGGTGCGCAAGGAAGAGTTGGCGGAGCTGCTGGCGCTGCTGTCCGAGCTGAAGGTGGACCCGCGCATCGTCACGCACCCGGGCCTAACCTACCAGAACCTGTTCCAGCAGCACCCGGGCCTCTTCCAGGGCACGGGTGAAGGCGGTGCGGTGGCGGTGGTGGACATCGGCCATGAGCGCACCTCCGTGTCGGTGGGCAAGCCCGGTGAGGGCGTCCAGTTCGCGCGCACCTTCTCCGGCGGCGGCAAGGACTTGAGCAAGGCGCTGGCGACGGAGTTCCAGACGTCCCTGGCGGAGGCGCACCACTGGAAGGAGCAGCACGGCGCGGTGGCCAGCGCGGCCCAGGGCCCGGACGCGGAGCGCGCGGCGGCGGCCTTCGTGCGCGGCCTGCAGCCGATGCTGCGCGAGCTGCGCCCCACCCTCAAGGCCTTCACGGCCCGCACCCGTCAGCAGGTGGGCGCGGTGGTGCTGTGCGGCGGCACCGCGAAGCTGCCGGGCATCGCCGAGCAGCTCTCCCGGGACTTGAATCTGCCGGTGCGGGTGCTGGCGCTGCCCGCGGACGCGAAGGCGATTCCCGCGGCGGAGCAGCCCGTGGCGGCCCAGGCGTATTCGCTGTCCCTGCGCGGCAACGCGGCGGGCGTGCGCGCGCCGCGCTTCAACCTGCGCCGGGGCGAGTTCGCCTTCAAGGGCGACTTCGACTACATGAAGGACAAGCTGGGGCTCCTGGCGTCCTTCGCGGCCACGCTCATCCTGCTGCTCATCGCGTTCGGCGTGGTGCGCAACTCCGTGCTGGCGCGGCGCGAGGCGCAGGTGGACGCCGTGCTGTGTGACACCACCCAGCGAATCCTGGGCCGGTGCGAGAAGGACTACAACCGCGCGCTCAACATGCTCGCGGGCGTGGAGAGCCCGGCGGCGGCGCTGCCCCGGCTGACGGCGGTCAACCTCCTGGCGGAGGTGACGGGGCGCGTTCCGGACGACATGCCGGTGAAGTTCACCCGCATCCAGATCGACCTGAGCCGCGTCATCCTCGAGGGTGAGACGGACTCCTCGAAGCAGATTGACACGCTGTCCAACGCCATCAAGAACCACGACTGCTTCAAGGACGTCCGGCAGGGCAAGGTGGAGAAGACGCGGGACGGCAGCAAGATGTCCTTCCGCCTGGACGTGCAGGTGCAATGCCCTGGTGAGCAGGGAGGAGAGAGCTGACCATGGCCAAGCTTCAGGAAGTCTTCGCCCCCATCCAGACGTGGTTCGAGCGGCTCAGCGACCGCGAGCGCCGCATGGTGTCCATCGCCGGCGCGGCGGTGCTGGTGTTCATCCTGTTCGCCGTGGTGATGACGTTCACCAACAGCGCGTCCGGGTACCGCAAGCGCACCGAGGAGAAGCTGACCAAGCTGCAGGAAGTGAACACGCTGGCCGCCAGCTTCCGCGAGGCGCAGGCCAACCGTCAGTCGGTGGAGCAGCAGCTCACGTCCAGCAACGTGCAGCTCATCAGCTACATCGAGGACAAGGCGACGCTGGCCGGCCTCCAGGTGCCCAACATGACGCCCAAGGGCGAGGTGGGCATCGGCGACGGGAAAATCGTGGAGAGCGCCGTGGAGCTGACCTTCACGGACGTGGACCTGCGCAAGCTGACCGACTTCCTGCAGACGGTGGAGAGCGGCCCGGGCGTGGTGAAGGTGAAGCTGTTGCGCATCGAGCCGCGTCCCGCGTCGGACACGCTGACGGCGTGGACCACTGTCGCCACCTACCGGATGAAGCCCTGAGCCATGTCCTCTGACTCCAAAGCCGCCCGCTGGAAGATTCTCCTCGGCTACGCCGCGTTCGCGGTGGTGGCCTTCGTCGTGGGCCTGCTCGTCACCTTCCCGTACGACGCCATCCGCAAGCGGCTGGTCAGCGAAGCGGCCCAGGCGGGGCTCGCGGTGCGCATCGGTTCGCTGCGGCCTGGCCTGGCGGGCATCACCGCCACCAACGTGCGCGTGAGCAAGCCGCCCCAGCCGCTGAGCGCGGACACGGTGGCGGCCCTCGCGCGGGGCGAAGGCATGCTGGGCGCCGCGGAGCTGGGCGAGCCGCTGGTGCTGGACAGCGTGGCGCTGCGCCCCGCCCTCTTCCCGCCGGGCATCGCGATGCGCGCCAGCATCATGGGCGGCACGCTGAGCGCCTCCGTGGGCCTGCTGGGCGACACGCGCGTCAAGGTGACGGCGGACGGGCTCCAGGCCTCCGGCGGCAACCTGCCGGCCTTCACCGGCATGGACCTTGACGGCGAGCTGAACGCGGCCCTGTCGCTGACGCTGCCCAAGAGCGGCGCGCAACCGGACCTGTCCCAGGCCAACGGAGAGCTGACGCTGGACACCCGGAACATGGTCATCAAGAGCGGCAAGGTGGCCATCCCCATGGGCGGCGGCACGGCGGTACCCATGGACCTGCCGCAAATCGACCTGGGCGCGCTCACCGGGCGCATCCAGTTCGTCAAGGGACTGGGCACGGTGGAGTCGCTGCGCCTGAAGAGCAACGAGCTGGAGGCGGTGGCCACCGGCACGCTGAAGCTGGGCAAGCGACTGGAATACAGCGAGCCCGGCATGGATGTGAACATCAAGCTGGACCCGGAGTTCCAGAAGCGGCTGGGTCTGGTGGGCGCGGGCGTCACCATCCTCCCGCCGGACAAGACGGACCCCAGCTTCCGCGCCGCCCGGCTCGGCGGCTTCCTCAACCGGCCGACGTTCCTCCCGCGGCGCTGAGCGCCTGCTCCCCCGCGCCCGCCGCAGGGCGCGGGGTTGAAAGCCGAACACCAGGGCGTGTAAAGCGCTCTCAGGCGCTGGACTGCTGAGAGGGCTGGGATGCCGGAGCTGGTGTTCTTTCGTCGTGGCGAGGAGGTGTTGCGGGTGGGGGTGGACCGGGCACGGCTGGTGCTCGGGCGCGGCGAGCAGAGCGACGTCGCCATCCCGGACCCCGAGGTGAGCCGCCTCCAGGTCGCCCTGCTGTGGGACGGCGAGCGCTGCCGGGTGGAGGATTTGTCCGGCAAGGGCACCACCGTCGCCGGCCAGTCCGTCACCCACGGCGAGCTGCCAGACGGCGCGGACCTGGCGCTGGGCCAATGGCGCGCGGTGTTCCGCATCAGCGGCGGCAGCGAAGGCGCGGACGTCACCACCGAGGTGGGCCACACGACGTCCGTCCAGTCCCGCGACACGCAGGCCCCGCGCTGGCAGCCCGCGCAGGTGCGGGTGAAGCAGGGCCTCAACGAGTCCGTGCACCGCTTCACGGGTGAAGGCTTCACCGCGGGCAAGGACGCCGGCTGCGACCTGGTGCTCCAGGACCGCTTCGCCTCCAGCCGGCACCTGAAGGTGACCCGGCGCGACAACACCTTCCACGTCGTGGACCTGCGCTCCACCAACGGGACGTGGATGGGCCCGGTGCGTGTCTTCGAGGCGGAAGTCCCGCTGCCCACCGTGCTGCGCGTGGGTGAGACGGAGCTGGTGCTGGAGCCCGCCGCGCCCACCACGCGCAAGGAGCCCACGTCCTTCCACGGCATCATCGGCGGCGACCCGTCGGTGCGGCAGCTCTCGGAGTTGATTGAGCGGGTGGCCCCGTCCTCCGCGGCGGTGACGATTCTGGGCGAGTCCGGCACCGGCAAGGAGCTGGTGGCCCGCGCCATCCACGCCTGCTCGCAGCGGGCGAACCGGCCGCTGGTGCCCGTCAACTGCGCGGCCATCTCCAAGGAGCTCATCGAGAGCGAGCTCTTCGGCCATGAGAAGGGTTCCTTCACCGGCGCCATGGGCGCGCGCAAGGGCGCCTTCGAGGAGGCCGACGGAGGCACCCTCTTCCTGGACGAGATTGGCGAGCTGCCGCTCGACTTGCAGGCCAAGCTGCTGCGCGCGCTGGAAGGCGGCGAAATCAAGCGCGTGGGCGCCAGCCGCCCGCAGACGGTGGACGTGCGCGTGGTGGCGGCCACCAACAGGGACTTGCTGGCGGCGGCGCGCGAGGGCCGCTTCCGCGAGGACCTGTACTACCGGCTCTGTGTCATCCCCCTGCACCTGCCGCCGCTGCGCAGCCGCAAGGCGGACCTGGGTTCGCTGGCCGAGCACTTCGTGCGCACCTACGCCCCGCGTGGCCAGTCCGTGCGCTTCACGCCCGCGGCCCTGGAGCGGCTCCAGCACCACGCGTGGCCGGGCAACATCCGCGAGCTGCGCAACGTGGTGCACCGCGCGCTGCTGCTGCGCAAGGGGCCACTCATCGACGCGGGGGACATCTCCTTCGACCAGGAGCTGAACCGCGAGACGGGCATCGCCGTGCCGGAGCTGCCGCCGGGGATGACGCTGGAGCAGATGCTGGAGAAGCTGGAGCGTCAAATCGTCGAGGCGGCGCTGCGGCGGTACAACAACAACCGCGAGCGCGTGGCCCGCGAGCTGGGCGTGGCCCGCTCCACCCTCTTCAAGCGGCTGAAGGACTGGGGCCTCACGAAGCAGGACGAGCAGGAGTAGAGGACGCCTTCCAGGGAGGTGGGGGTGTCAGCGGATGGACGCCCCCGCCCCGGGAAAATGTGGCCCACGGTGCATGGCCCTGAAGGGCGATAGACCCTTCTGGCGGCTCATTCGTTCCATGTCCTGTACGTCCACCCCGGCGTGTCAGGAGAGCACCCGTCATGCACGCATGCGCGCTTCCGCCGCTGTCCGAGTTGTATACCGAGCACCGCCCTCGCGCGTTGGCCATTGCCCGACGCATCGTCGGTGATACCGCCGACGCTGAAGACGTGGTGCAGGACGTCTTCGCCCGGCTCGCCCGCCGCGCCCCCGGCTACGGTGGCCGCGCGGCGTGGAGCACCTGGCTGCACCGGGTCATGGTGAACAGCAGCATCAACTGGCTACGGGCGCGCAAGCGCCGAGACAGGCTGAGCCACGACGTCCAGGAGCCCCTGTCCCCCGAAGCCCTCGCCGTGGGCGCGGAGATGGAGCGCCACTTCGGCGAGGCGATGGAGGACATCAACGAGCAGCAGCGCCAGGTGCTCTACCTGCGCGAGGTGCGCGGCCTGAGCTACCCGGAAATCGCCCGGCTGCTGCGCATCCCCGAAGGCACGGTGAAGAGCACGCTCCACCGCGCCCGCCAGCGCACGCTCTCCCTGATGGAAGAGCGCGGCCAGCAGCCCTGAGGGCCCGGGACGGCCTCAGTCCTCGCTCTTCGAGCCGACGAACTGGTCCGCCTTCTCCTTGAAGAGGACGTTGAAGCTGGTGAGCGAGCCGTAGACGCGAGTGATGTAGCTCTGCATCTCCACCTTCTCCGCGTCCGACAGCTTCGGGTGCGCGTTGAGCTTCTGCTCCAGCACCCGAAGCCTGTCGCGCACCATGACGACCTTGTGGAACAGGCTGTCGATGGGCAGGTCCTTGGGCTGCAGCTCGGTGTTGGCGGGCACCAGCCGCATCGTGCCGCCCTCCCACTTGTTGGCCAGGGGCGGCGCGTCCAGCAAGCCGGACGCCTCCCGGAAGATGTCCATCAGCTCTTCACGCGTCATGCTCAACCCTTCCAGGTCCACCACGGCGTTGGGGTCCGCGCGACGCCGCACCACCACCGGCGCCACGCTGCGCGCGGTCCGCTCGCGCGCGGGTGCAACCGCCGAGGGGGCCGCGCTTCCCCGAGGCGTGTACTTGTCGCAAATGGGCGCGGACGGGGGAAAGTTGCCCCGCCACGAGTGCAGCCGGCACGCGCCCACCCAGCCCCGGCGCTCATCCACCGACTGCGGGCTGAACAGCTTGCAATTGCCACACACGCGCTCTTCCGGCTTGAAGACCGGAAAAGGAAGCGAGCCGTCCCCCGCGTCCGACATCAGCGCGTCTCCCCCGCAACCGGCGGGCCCTTGCGCACGCCCAGCTCGCGCAGCAGCGCGTCCGCGTCCTCCACCTGGTCCAGCATCCAGAGGATGTAGCGCACGTCCACGTTGACGTTGCGAGCCACGTCCGGGTTGTAGCCAAAGTCGTTGGCCACGTTCTCCCAGACGCGGTCGAAGTTGACGCCCACGAGCTGGCCCTTGCCGTTGACGGTGGGGCTGCCGGAATTGCCGCCGGTGGTGTCCGCGTCCGACAGGAAGTTCACCGGGATGTCCTTCAGCTTCTTGTCCTGCCACGCGCCAAAGCGCTTCGCCTCGGCGACCTTGGCGACCTTCTCCGGGACGTCGAAGGGCTCCTCGCCGGTGTGCTTGGCCAGCATGCCCGACAGCGTCGTCTGCGGCGTGTAGATGGCGCCGTCCCGCGGCGCGTAGCCCTGCACCTTGGCGAAGCTGACGCGCAGCGTGCTGTTGGCGTCGGGGGCCACCGGCTTGCCCGCGTGCGCCAGCACCGCCTTGCGCCACTCCGGCCGCAGCCGCAGCGCGGCGCCCTGGCGCTTGTCCTTCACCTCGTCGAGCGCAGCCTGCTCCTTCGCCAGGTCCAGGCCGAACGCGAGCAACGGGTCCTTGCGCGCCTCGAGCTGGCCCACCGACTCGGTGGCCATCTTCATGCGCTCGTCCAGCGTCAGCACCTTGGTGCCCGCGTACATGGCGTCAATCTTCGCCAGGGCGTCCTTCTCCGAGAACGTCTTGCCGAAGTGCTTGTCCACCGCGGCGATGCGCTCACCGGCGCCCAGCGCCTGCGCGCGGCGCACGAAGGCCAGCAGCAACTGGCGCTCGGCGGGGAGGAACAGGTTCTTCTGCTCGCGCTCCAGCCGGTCCTTGATGCGGACGTGCTCGCGCTCCATGTACTCCGGGCGGCGCTCCAGGTCCGGCTTCGCGCGCTCCGCGGCCAGCCGCGACACCACCACCGCCAGGGCCGGGCCCCGCGCCAGACGCGACGACGCGGCCAGGAGGAACTCACGCTCGAAGGACTTCGCGATGGCGGACTGCTCGACGAGCAGCGCGGCCCGCGCGTCCAGCGCCGGCTGCCACTTCGCGCCGGCCTTCTTGGCCCACACCGCGACGGCGGCTTCCGCCTCGCGCTGCTTCTCCACGATGTGGCCGCGCTTCAGGCCGGCGAGCTGACCGCCCGAGTTCTTGTAGACGTTGTGCAGGCCCTTGAGCTGCGAGGCGGTGGCAATCTTGCCCGCGGGGTCCTTCTCCGCTTCCGCTTCGAGGATGCGGATGGCCTCGCCGAACACGTCGCGCATGCGCGGGTAGAGGCGGGACTGGCGCTCGGCCATCTCCTCCGCGAGCAGCGCGCGGTACGTCATGCCCGGGTAGCCCAGCACCATGACGAAGTCGTTGGGCTTCACGCCCTGGGTGGCCAGCGGGAAGAAGAACTCCGCCTTGTAGGGGACGTTCTTGTCGCTGTACGGCGCGGAGGTGCCGTCCGGCGCGGTG
This sequence comes from Myxococcus sp. AB056, assembly GCF_006547365.1. Taxonomy (NCBI): domain Bacteria; kingdom Pseudomonadati; phylum Myxococcota; class Myxococcia; order Myxococcales; family Myxococcaceae; genus Myxococcus; species Myxococcus sp. AB056. The sequence continues at coordinate 104,183 of NZ_VHLB01000014.1, forward strand.
TACGCGCGGAGGATGGCGAAGTCACCGGTGTGGCGCGGCCACATCCAGTTGTCCTCCTCGCCGCCGTACTCACCCACCGCGCGCGGCGGCGCGTAGACGAGCCGCACGTCGGTGAGCTCCACCGCGTCCACCAGCGTGTAGTTGACGCCGCCATCGAAGGTGGCGACCTGGCAGCGGGTGGCGGGGCGCTTCTCGCACTCGGCGACCAGCTCCTTCTGCTTCCGCTCGATGGCCTTGTAGCGCGTGATGTCGTCCGCGTCCGCGGGCACCGCGGCGAGCACCGTCTTCGTCACGTCGGTGAAGCTGCGCGGGACCTGGACGCGCGAGCCCTTGCCGGGCAGCTCGTCCTCGCGCTTGGAGGCGAGGAAGCCCTGGGTGATGAGGTCGCGCTGCGGCGTGCTGTGCTCCTGGATGACGCCGAAGGCACAGTGGTGGTTGGTGATGACCAGACCCGAGGCGGCGATGAACGCGCCCGAGCACCCGCCGACGTTGACCGCGCCCGCGAGCAGGCCGGTGCCACGCTTCGGGTCCCAGAGCTTCTTGGGGGAGACCTGGAGGCCCTGGGCGCGTAGCCACGCCGGGTCCAGCTCCAGGACCTGCTGGGGAGTCCACTTGCCTTCCCCGGCCAGAGCGGGGGCAGCCACGAGCGACAGAAGGAGGAGCGTCTTCTTCATGGTCTCCCCTCCCTACTCCGTCCGGCGCCCGCAAGCGAATCCCTTCGCCGTGACGCTTCGCGACCAGGAGGCCGGGCTTTTTCGTGGAAGACGAACCCGGATTAAGTGTTGGGGTGTCCCAGGAGGGGAGCGACCGATGCGGACCGCCAGCGGTGCACAGCTCGATTTCGGCCGGTTGGCCCTGCTCGCCCTCATGCTGGGGGTGGGCTGGTATTTCTGGGATTCACCCGCCCTGTGGCCCATGAAGGTGCTGGTGGTGATGATGCACGAGAGCGGGCACGCCCTGGCGACGCTGCTGGTGGGCGGCTCCGTGGACCGCATCCACCTGGCGGCCAACGAGTCGGGCTCCTGCCTGTCTCGCCTGCCCCCCGGGCTGTTCGCCAAGGTGGCCGTCTACTCCGGGGGGTACCTGGGCAGCGCGGTGGCGGGCGCGGGGCTGATGCTGGCCACCTTCCGCTTCCGGCTCCGCCGCTGGGTGCTGGGCACCGCCAGCGTGTGGCTCACCGTCATGGGCCTGGTGTACGCGGGGGACGGCTTCACCTTGCTCTTCTGCCTGGGCACGGCCGTGGTGCTGGCCCTGGGCGCGAAGTTCCTGCCGGATGGGGTGGTGGACGCGCTGAACCTGTTCATCGCGGCCTTCACGGCGCTGTATGCGCTGTTCGATTTGCGCTCGGACTTGTGGAACAGCGCGGTGCGCTCGCAGAGTGACGCGGCGCTCCTGGCGGACCTCACCTACGTGCCCGCGGTGGTGTGGGCGGCGCTGTGGTCGCTGCTCGCCATCGGACTGCTGGCGGTGGCGGCGTATACGTCCCTGCACGCCAGGCCCAAGGGGCTCCAGATGCCTTCCATCACGGCGCGGGCGCGGCGGGTGTAGCGCAGCCGGCTATCCACCACGCGATAAACTTCTCCGATGATGCGGACATTTCTGGTCTCTGCATTCTCGGTGCTCGCGCTGTCTTTTCCGGGGTGCTCCAACGCCGCGAGGATGCCCGCGCCCGAGGCGTGGGAGTCCGCTGAGGAGATGTGCACCACCGCTGATGATGCCCATTGCGGCTCACTGCTGTGTCATGGCGACGCGTGCGGACTCTATCGCTGCGAAGACGTGCCTGGAGCTGTGGAACTGGCGCGATTCCCGCCTGCGCGTCCTCCCGCGGCGGCTGCGGCGCCTGGGCGCGGTCCCCGAAGGAATTGGGGAGGAGGCCAGAACCTTCCACGGGGCGCCGTCATGGTGTTCCCCAACTGGAACGGCGCTGCCGGCTGGGTGGTGCCACCTTCACGTTGGCTCACAGCCGGGCGGTGGGAGAAGCACCACATCTTCCCCCAGGCCAGAGACCTGGCGGAGTGGTTCAGGGATAGAGGGCTCAGGATTCACGACTACACACTTCCGATTCCTCGGGACCTTCATCAGCGGATTCACAAAGGGGGAGAGAGTGGCGGGGCATGGAATCGAGCCTGGCGCGAGTTCAGACTCCGCAACGAGAACGCAAGCCCCGAGGAGATCTTCAAGCACGCGGGCGAACTCATCTACCGCTTCCAGCTCATGGGCGGGCCCATTCGCGCCTACCATTCCAAACCAGGTACTTGAGAGATTGAGTGCATGATGCGGTTCTTCTGGATACGCGAGGAGCGGACTCCGTCCTTCAACGGCAGCTTCGACGCCACACACAAGTGGCGCCTGCCCGGCGTGAAGTGCGATGCCTGTGGAGTCACGTGGGGTGGGGCTGGGCACCAGTACCCAGGGGTGGACCTGTCTCACGTGCCCGAGCAGTCACGCTTCGTGCGCCCCTGGCCTGTTCCCGTTTCGGAGCTCGCGCAACTGCGAGAGCTGGTTCGCCCCTGGGTGCCTCCTGGCGTGCCACTTCCGCCAGGCACGCATCTGGGGCCTCTTGAAGGCACGGCCTCTGGGAGATTCGGCCCGCTGACGTCACAGGGGGACATTCTGTGGGTCGTGCGGCGGGATGCCCTCGAGCGGCTTCAAGCCGAAGGCGTCAGGGGGCTGCTCGGCTGCAAGACGGACTTGAGGTTTCGCCAGAAGGAGCCGCCGGAGTTGCTGGAACTCCAAATCGAACCGCGCGGCCGACTCCATGCGGACTGCCTTCCCTCCGACCTCGCTCCGCCATGCGACGCCTGCGGCCGGGTCGCGCTTCGATTGCCGGAAGCGCCCCTTCTCGACGCAGCATCCCTGCCCATCGACCGAGATGTCTTCCGCGTAGGGGACTACGCCACCGTCATCGTTTGCACCGAACGGTTCATGGAGACAGTGCGCCAGCTCGGTCTGGAAGGAATGGCCTTTCGCGAGATTCCCACACGCGGATGACGCTGGAGTCCGCCACCATTCAGCGGCCCTCCATCACGGCGCGGGCGCGGCGGGTGTAGCGCACGAGGGCCGGACGGCGTCGCGCCGGATACAGCGGCCCCTCCCACGGTCGCGCGGACGCACCCCGTGGGTTGTCGAGTGAAGGCTGCCGCCTCATATCGAGGACCCCGGCCCGTCCTGTCCCGTCCACCTCCGAGCCCGCCGGCCATCCAGCCCGCGAGCGGCTCCGGACGCGGCACGAGGAGAGACGATGAAACTTCCTGGCACGTGGCGCGCGTGGCTTCGCGGCGGACTCCTGCTGACCAGCGTGTGCGCCGTGGGCGGAACGGTCGCCACCCAGGCCGGGTGCGCGTCCACGCCTGACAGCGCGGCCCGCGAGGGCATCACCCTGTCGCCCACACCGCTCTACGGCAAGTTCGTCTGGCACGACCTCGTCACCGACAATCCCGCCGCCGCGAAACGCTTCTATCGCGACCTGTTCGGATGGGAGTTCGTGGACATCCGAGGCGGCCTCCGCCCCTACTCCCTCATCCGCGCCCAGGGGCGCTGGATTGGGGGCATCGTCCATCCGGCGAACGCCGCAGAGAAACGCGAAGGCGCGCTGTGGCTCGGCTACCTCTCCGTGCCCGACGTGGACCGCGCCGTCACCGAAGTAAGCGCGCGCGGCGGCAAGGCGCTCGACGGCCCCATCGATGTGCGGAACATCGGCCGGGCCGCGGTGGTCGCCGACCCGCAGGGCGCGGCGGTGGGATTCGTGCGCTCCCGGCCCGGAGACCCGGCTGACACGGGCGTGCCGGATGAGGGCCAGTTCTTGTGGATGGAGTACCTGGCCCAGGACCCCGTCGCTGCGGCGGACTTCTACAAGGAACTCCTGGGCTACGAGGTCCGCGAACGCCCACTCGGCGGCGGGCCGCACTATGTCCTCGCCCAGGGGCAGCATCCCCGAGGCGGCGTGCTGGCCAACCCGGTGAAAGGCGCGCGCCCCAACTGGCTCACCTATGTCCGCGTGAAGGACCCCGCGGCGCTCGCGTCACGGGCCCAGGCCCTGGGTGGCCGCGTGTTGATGGCCCCGCGCCCGGACGCACGGGGTGGCTCGCTCGCGCTCATCGCCGACCCGAGCGGCGCGGTGCTCGCGCTCCAGCGCTACCCCTTCGAAACGTCCAAGTCCGCTACGGCGCCCTGATGCGCCACCCTCGAGGAGAACCCGCATGCGTCTGCGTCAACACGCTTCCCCCCGCTCGCTGTCCTGGACCGTCCTGATGGCCGGTGCCCTCCTGACGTCCGGATGCACGGACCAGCCCGCGGGCGTCGGACTCGGCTTCACCACGCCGTCACCCTGGAACGCGACGCCTCAAATGGAAGTCACGACCACTTGGAACGGAGGGCCGATGTACTGGTCGCCCTGAGTGCGCCCATCCTCTCGCCGCGCGCATAGACTGCGGGGCGTGACGCGCGACGAGAAAATCATCGAGGAGTGTCTTCGTGCCGCAGTCAAGGGGCCGTTCTTCTCCGAAAGGGCGTTCCCCTCCGTGTTCGGACTCGACCGAGCGGAGGTCGCCGCCATCCTGGCGTCCTGGCCCGCGTGCGACGACCTGGCGAAACAGAAGTACGCCATCAACAGCACGCTGAACAACCTGCTCGGCTACCCGCACAGGAAATGGGCACTATGGCCTCAGTACATCTCGGCCTCGCCCGAGGAGGTCAAGGCCGTCTACAAGCGATGGCGAAAGGCCAACCCCCGGGAGGATTGAGTCCCCCCGAGCACCTTCGCCCTCACTGCCAGCCCGAACGAGAATGCCTCCCCGGAGGCGGGCGGCGGACCTCACCACCGCGCCTCCGAGGAAGCGGCGCATCACGCCTGCGGAGCGTGCACGCCGTTGGACAGCTCGTTGCGAACGACCTCGGACACGCGCTCGCGGACCATCTCGCCCACGCGCTCGCGGACGTCGGCGCTCACGCTCTCACGCACCGCGCTCGCGATGCGCTCGGGGTCGACGGAACCACCGCCCTGCTGCATCGGCATCATGGACGGACCGGCGCGCATCGCCTCACCGAGCGCGGACCGGACAGCCTCGGGGAGCTGCGAGCGGAGCGCCGATTCCAGCTCCGAGCGCATGCTGCTCACGAGCCGCTCACGCAGGGAGTCCGCCAGCCGCGTGCGGATGGCGTCCGCCAGGCGCTCCACGTCCTGCATCCCCTGCCCCATCATCATGCCCTGCGGCATCATCCCGCCCTGCCCCATCATGCCCCGGTGACGGGCCATGGCGCCGCGCAGCATCTCGCCCATGCGCTCCCGCAGCACCTCGCGGACGCGCTCGCGGACCGCCGAGTTGATGCGCTCACGGAGGCCCTCGGACAGCCGGTCCTGCAGGGTCATCGCGATGCGCTCGGGGTCGAACATGCCGGCAGCCATGCCGCCCCACTGGCGCGTCATGACGCCGCGGAGCCCGTCGGACAGCCGCTCGCGCAGCGCCTCGCGCACGCGCTCACGCAGGCTGTACACCAGCCCCTCGTGGAGGGCCTCGGCCAGGCGCCCGCGGATGGCGTCCGCCAGCCGCTCCGCCTCGTGGGGGCTGAAGCCGGGCATGCGCTCCGACATCACCGAACGCAGCGTGTCCGCCAGCCGCTCGCGCAGGGCCTCGCGCACGCCGTCATGCGCGGCGGTGTTGATGCGCTCGCGCAGGGACTCCAGCAGCCGGGTGCGCACCGCCTCCGCCATCCGCTCGGCATCCGGGGCGCCGAAGCCGTGGGAGGACATCTGCCACTGCTCAATCAGCGCCGCGCGCACGCACTCGGCCAGCCGCTCGCGGATGCCGTCGCGGATGCGCTCGTGCACCACGGAGGCGATGCGCTCGCGCAGCGTCTCCGACAGGCGGGAACAAAGCGCGTCCGCGATGCGCTCCGGTTCCGGCATGCCGTAGCCCTGGGGCATCATCCCATACCCCTGCGGCATCCCGCCGCCGCGCTCGAACATCGCGTGGCGGATGGCCTCCCCCACTCGCTCACGCACCTCGCGGCCGAGCCGGTCCTCAATCGCGGAGACAATCTGCTCGCGAACGGCTTCGACGACCCGCTCCTTCAGCGACTCACCGAACATCTGCTGCGACTGGGGAGAAAGCTGCTCCTGAAACATGAGAACGCTCCTGACTCGACGCCTGGACTGCGAGGAAACACGGCAGGAGAAACCCCCTCTCCTGCCGGGCGCGATTCAATAGACAGGCACGCACTCAGGGTAAACGTGTCCTCGGTGTGAGAACCCGTTGGCAGCCAGACACCGGCAGCGCGGCGCAGGCCGCTACTTGCGCGGCCGCATGCGGAACGCGACGAAGGCGTCCACGTTGTCGAAGGCGAAGTACGGGTTCTTCCGCCGCACCGTCTCCATGGAGGTCACCGGTACGTCCGCGTAGTCGTGGCCCGGAAACAGCTTCGCGCTATCGGGCACCTTCGCCAGCACCTGCGACAGCGAGCGGTACATCGCCTCCGGGTTGCCCCCGCTCATGTCACACCGGCCACAGCCGTTGATGAACACGGTGTCCCCGGACACGAGCGCATCACCGGCCAGCAGACAATGCGAGCCCGGCGTGTGCCCGGGCGTGTGCAGTGCCTGGAACGTCTCAGGCCCGACGCGCACGTCATCCCCCGGCCCCAGGGGCCGCAGCGCGTCACCCAGCTCGCGCAGCTCCGGGGAGAACTGGACCTCTTCCCGCTGCGCGAACACCGGCACGTCCCACTTCGACAGCAGGTCCGGCAGCCCGTTGATGTGGTCGAAGTGGCAGTGCGAGACGAACGCGCCCACCACGCGCTTGCCGTCCTGCTTCACCGCCTGCTCGATGGCCTCCACGTCCCACGCGGGGTCCACCACCACCACTTCATCCGAGTGCTGGGGGCCCACCAGGTAGACGAAGTTGTCCATGGGCCCGAGCTTGAGCTGCCGCACGTACGGTTCACGCATCGCGAAATCCTCCTCGTGGGAAGCCTGACTCTAACGCCCGGGGCTTGATGCGGTGGGCCCCTTCCCTCTTGAATAGGCCCTTTTTGCCCCTGGGGAGGTCTCCACGTGAAGCGCCCACTGCTCCTTTGCACCCTGCTCGCCGGCACCGCCTTCGCCGCCAAGGAGCGCGCCACCTTCCGCTATACCGCGCCTCCGGATGGGGAGCGTCCCGTCATCGTCAACGCCGTCATTGGCCCCCAAGGCAGTGACTTCGCCATGCGCCTGCGCTTCGACAAGGTGCCGTGGGGCGACGAGTGCAAGAGCCGCTGCGCCAACGCCACGCTGCTGCTCGACACCGACAACAGCAAGCAGACGGGCCTGCGCCTGGCGACGAAGAACGCGCCCGGCAACGGCGCCGACGTCGCCGTCGTCATCCAGGGCGTGCGCGACTACGCGAAGCAGGAAGGCGCCCCGCCCGTGAGCTGGCTGCGGGTGAAGGTCCGCCTGCTCGGCAGCGAGGCCTCCTCCGTGGATGACGGCGAGCTGCTGGCCGAGTTCAACCACCGCCAGGACCCCGAGCGCCTCCACGTGGACGGAGAAACCATCTACCTGCTGGTGGACGCCACCAGCGCCGCCCTGCCCTCCGCGCGCAAGGCCCGCGTCGTCTACCAGCCGCCCGGCGCCAAGCCGCTCCAGGCCACCATTCCCGGGATGATTGGCAGCGGGAGCGGCAAGGGCGTGCGCATCTTCAAGGATGGTTCGTGGGGGAAGGCCCGCGACGCGACGCCCTAGGGCGTCCGCCCGCCGCCAGGGGGACGAGCCGTCCTGTCCTACCCGCACCCACCGTCCCGCCCCATGCCGCAGCCAGGAGGCCCCCGACCTCGGAATTCCGCGGGGTTGGAGTGGGGTTCTGCTGGCAAATAGGACTGGACAGACGTGTAGGTGGGCACTGTTGGAGAGTGCGCAACCCCCCGAATTCGTTCCCAATGTCAGGGTGGCATGGTAGTCCCGGCGCCCTGTTACATACCTCTGTTCCCCCAACGTGAGGAGTGCGCGGGTCGCGCGCCGCGTTCGGGGTGCGGGGCGTTCTCACCTGTGGATTGACGACCATGCTCGCAGAAGCCGAATCGAAATCGCGAAAGAAGCAGGGGGCCGGGGGAGGCGGTGGTAGCGGGAGTGGCGGCGGCGCGGGTGGCAACGGCGACGGGTCCGTGCCGGCTTCGCTCGCGGACGAGGCGCGCCGCCGGTACATCAACTACGCCCTGTCGGTCATCACCTCGCGCGCCCTGCCGGACGTGCGTGACGGCCTCAAGCCGGTGCAGCGCCGCATCCTGTTCGGCATGTTCCACGACCACCGGCTGACGCACGAAGCCAAGTACCAGAAGTCCGCCAAGGTGGTTGGCAGTGTCATGGGTCAGTACCACCCGCACGGTGACGCCTCCATCTACGAGGCGCTGGTGCGCATGGCGCAGGACTTCTCGTTGCGCTACCCGCTGGTGGACGGCCACGGCAACTTCGGCTCGCTCGACGGCGACGGCGCGGCGGCCATGCGCTACACCGAGTGCCGTCTGGCGATGCTGTCCAGCGAGCTCCTGACGGAGCTGGGCAAGAAGACGGTGGCCTTCCGGCCGACCTACGACGGCACGCTGCAGGAGCCGGTGGTCATCCCCGCACGGGTGCCGCAACTGCTGATGAACGGCACCACGGGCATCGCCGTGGGCATGGCCACCAACATCCCGCCGCACCACCTGGGCGAGCTGGTGGACGCGCTGGTGGCGCTCATCGAGAACCCGCAGCTCCTGACGAAGGACCTGCTCAAGTGGGTGAAGGGCCCGGACTTCCCCACCGGCGGGCAGATCCTCAACGACAAGAAGGAGCTGCGCGACATCTACGAGTCGGGCCAGGGGAGCATCCGCATCCGCGGTGAGTACAAGCTGGAGGACCTCAAGCGAGGCGGCCAGCAGATCGTCATCACCTCCATCCCCTACACGGTGAACAAGTCCACGCTGGTGGCCAAGTTCGGCGACCTGGTGCGCGAGCGGAAGCTGCCGCTCATCACCGACGTGCGCGACGAGTCCACCAAGGACGTGCGCATCGTCCTGGAGCTGAAGAAGGACGCCAACCCCGAGCTGGTGATGGCGTACCTGTACAAGCAGACGCCGCTGCAGACGAACTTCGGCGTCAACCTCACCTGCCTGGTGCCCATCAAGGACAAGCCCGAGCTGAGCGCGCCCGAGCGGCTCAACCTCCGGGACATCCTCTGGTACTTCCTCACCTTCCGCTTCGACGTGGTGACGAAGCGCTTCGAGCACGAGCTGGGCGAGCTGCTGCGGCGCGTCCACATCCTGGAGGGTTTCGAGAAGGTCTACGACGCGCTCGACGAGATGATCAAAATCATCCGCGCGTCGGAAGGAAAGCAGGACGCGGCCCGGAAGCTCATCGCCCGCTTCAAGCTGGATGAAGCCCAGGTGGACGCCATCCTGGAGATGAAGCTCTACAAGCTGGCCCGCCTGGAGATTCTCGTCGTGGAGAAGGAGCTCAAGGAGAAGCGCGCCGAAATCAAGCGCATCCAGGGCATCCTCAAGGACAAGAAGAAGGTGTGGGGCACCGTCCGGGACGAGCTGGGCGAGATGAAGGCCCGCTACAACGACAAGCGTCGCACGCGCATTGGCGGCGCGGGCTCCGAGGAGATGGAGTTCAGCGCCGAGGCGTTCATCGCGGACGAGGACGCGCACGTGGTCATCACCCGCGACGGCTGGGTCAAGCGCGTGCGCGAGGTGAAGGACCCGTCCACCACGCGCCTGCGTGAGGGCGACGCGGTGATGGCGGTGCTCGCCGGCAGCCTGAAGGCGAACCTGGTGCTGTTCAGCAACTTCGGCACCGCGTACGTCACCCGCTTCAACGACGTGCCCGCCTCCACGGGCTACGGCGAGCCGGTGCAGAAGTTCTTCAAGTTCGACGACGGCGAGCGCGTGGTGTCCGCCCTGTCGCTGGACGCGCGGCTGCCGCGCCCGCAGAAGCTGGTGGGCGTGACGAAGCAGGGCATGGGCATGCGCTTCCTGCTGGAGCCGCACCTGGAGGTCTCCACGCGCGCGGGCCGCCGCTACGCGAAGACGGGCGAAGGCGACGAAATCATCGGCGTGCAGCCGGTGACGGACCGCGACCTGCTGGCGGTGCTGACGGAGAAGACCAGCGCCCTGGTGTGCAAGGTGGCGGAGGTCAACGAGCTGGCCGGCCCGGGCAAGGGCGTCACCGTCATCAAGGTGGACGGCGGCGACCGCGTGGTGGACTTCCTCGCCGTGTCGCCCGCGCAGAAGGACGCGAAGCTGGAGTTCGAAACGCAGAAGGGCCGCAAGCTGCACCTGTCCCCGGCGAAGTACGAGGTGACGGGCCGCGGCGGCAAGGGCCATGAGATGTCGAAGCGCGACGCCGTGAAGGAGGTGGCACGCCCCGTCACCTTCATCCCGTTGCCCGAGAAGAAGGACTAGGCAGAGGACGCCATGGCGACGAAGAAGGAAACCTACACAGGCGCGGACATCCAGGTCCTGGAAGGCCTGGAGCCGGTGCGCAAGCGCCCGGCCATGTACATCGGCGGCACCGACAGCACGGGGTATCACCACCTGCTGTGGGAGATCCTCGACAACTCGGTGGACGAGGTCATCAACGGCTTCGCCACCACCGTGGAAGTGACGCTCCACAAGGACGGCCGCAGCGTCACCATCGTGGACAACGGGCGTGGCATCCCCGTTGACATCATGCCCAAATACAAGAAGCCGGCCGTGGAGGTCATCCTCACGACCCTTCACGCGGGCGGCAAGTTCGAGCAGGGCAACTACATCCACTCCGGCGGTCTGCACGGCGTGGGCAGCTCGGTGGTGAACGCGCTGGCGCGCAAGCTCGTCGTGGAGATCAAGCTCCACGGCAAGAAGCACGTGCAGACGTTCGCGCGCGGCAAGGCCACCAGCACGCTGAAGGTGGAGGGCGCCGCGCGTGGCACGGGCACCTCCGTCACCTTTGAGCCGGACCCGGAGATTTTCGGCGAGAAGCTGAAGTTCGACGCGGAGCTGGTGCGCGAGCGGCTGGAGGCCAAGAGCTACCTGCACAAGGGCATGACGGTCGTCTGGAAGGACGAGACGTCCAGCCCGGCCACGTCGGTGACGTACAAGCACGACGGCGGCATCGCGGAGTACCTCACCAAGGTGGTGACGGAGCGGAACAAGCCGCTGGTGCCCGCGGGCAGCGCGGCCTTCTACCACTCCCGTGACAACGGCGTGCGGCTGGAGGCGGCGCTGGCGTGGACGGAGGCCACCGACGAGCACATCCGCTCGTATGTCAACGGCATCCCCACCCCGCTGGGCGGCACGCACGAGGCGGGCCTGCGCAGCGCGGTGGTGAAGGCGGTGCGCAACTACATCGAGACGCACGGCATCGCGCCCAAGGGCGTGACGCTCACCGCGGAGGACATCCGCGAGGGCATCACCGCCATCCTGTCCACCTACGTGGTGGAGCCGCAGTTCCAGGGCCAGACGAAGGGGCGGCTCAACAACCCCGAGGTGTCCGGCCAGGTGGACGGCGTACTGCGTCCCGCGCTGGAGAAGTGGCTCAACGACAACAAGTCCATCGCAGAGTCGGTGGTGGCCCGCATCGTCCTGGCCGCCCGCGCGCGCGAGGCCAGCCGGGCCGCGTCGCAGGCGGTGAGCCGCAAGACGGCGGTCAGCCACCGGCTCAACCTGCCGGGCAAGCTGGCGGACTGCTCGTCCACGGACCCGGGCCTGAGCGAGCTGTTCATCGTGGAGGGTGACTCCGCAGGCGGCTCCGCCAAGCAGGGGCGTGACAGGCGCACCCAGGCCATCCTCCCGCTGCGCGGCAAGGTGCTCAACGCGGAGCAGGCGTCCACCGACAAGGTGACGACGAACAAGGAGCTCCAGGACATCGTGTCCGCGCTGGGCTGCGGCATCGGCTCCGACTTCGACATCAGCAAGCTGCGCTACGGCCGCGTCTTCCTGCTGATGGACGCCGACAGCGACGGCCACCACATCGCCACGCTGCTGCTCACCTTCTTCTATCGGCACCTGCGCCCGCTGATTGAGAGCGGCGCCATCCACATCGCCCAGCCGCCGCTGTACCGCGTGGACATCGGCAAGGAGACGTACTGGGCGCTGGATGAGCCGGACCGCGACCGCATCATCAAGGAGAAGACGAAGGGCAACGCCAAGCCCAACATCATGCGCTTCAAGGGACTGGGCGAGATGACGCCCGACGAGCTGAAGCAGACGACGCTCGACCCGAAGAACCGCATGAGCCTGCGCGTCACCATCGACAAGCCTCTGGAGACGGACCGGCTCATCAACGACTTGATGGGCAAGGACGTCAGCGCCCGCTTCAGGTTCATCATGGAGCGCGCCAGCGAGGTCCAGGACCTGGACGTCTAGTCAGGACGGAATCACCGTCGCGGGTCCCTCCCAACCCGGAGGGGCCCGCGCGCAGCAGGGCTTTTGAGACGGAGCCCTGGCTCGGCTAGCATCCGCGCCGTGACTACGTTCCGCCGAACCTCCCTGCTCCTCGCGTTCATGCTGGCCACCTCTCCCGCCTATGGGCAGTCCACGCGGAAGAAGAAGTCCAGCAAGAAGCCCCCCGCCACCACTCAGCCGGTGAAGACGACCAAGGCGGCCCCGGCGGACGACGCGGATGGCGATGAATCCGTCGAGCCCCGGGCTTTCGGTTCTCCGAACGAGGACGCGGAGACGGCCGTCACGCCGCTGGTGTCGCCGGACGCTCCGGCCGTGGCCAAGCCCGCGGCGGCGCCAGGTGCCTCGGGTGAGCCGGCGGTGGCCAGCGCAGCGGTGACGGCCTCCGGGCCGGTGGCGCTCTTCGCGGTGGCTCGGACGTCCGCGGTGGAGGAAGCCGCGGTGAAGCTGGAGGAGGAGCTGCTGAGCCGGCTCAAGGCGAGCGGCGTGGCGCTGGTGGACCTGGGCGCGGCCTTCCCGCCGTCCCCGCCGGCCTCGCTGGCGCGCGCGGACACGCTCTTCGAGCAGGGCCGCACCGACTACGACAACCTGGACCCCGAGTCCGCCGAGGCGAAGTTCCTGGCGGCGGCGGAGGCCTATACGAAGCACCCGGCGGAGCTGAGCCCGGAGCGGCTGGCCAAGGCCTACCTGTTCCTGGGCGCCTCGCGGATGCTCAACGGCGACTCCACCGGAGCCCTGGACGCGTTCAAGCGCGCGGTGGTGGCGGAGCCGTCCACGTCCCCCGACGCCGCCCTCTTCGGGCAGGACGTGATGAAGACCTTTGACCAGGCCCGCGCCGACGTGAAGGCGCGCCCGGCCGGCACGCTGGTGGTGGAGTCGAAGCCAGCGGGCGCCAGCGTCCTCGTGCGAGGCCAGGAGCTCGGCGTCACGCCGCTCAAGGGCGTGGAGTTGCCCGCGGGCCAGCACCCGGTGGTGGTGTCCCTGCCCGGCTACTCGGCCTTCTCCCAGTACACAGAGGTGGCGTCCGCCAAGAGCACCGAGGTGAAGGCGACGCTGGAGCCCACCCCGGGCCTGTCCGCCGTGCGTGACGCGGCGGTCCACGCCAGCACCGAACAGGCCTTCGAGCGGGACACGCCGCCACCCGAGGCACGCGCCATTGGGGAGCGGCTCAACGCCCGCTACGTGGTGCTGGTGGCGGTGGCTCGCGGGGACAAGGGCCACCTCCAGGCCGAGCTCCAGGCGTGGGACCTGCGCTCCAACGCGCGGCTGCGCGGCGTGGAGATTGCCCTGGCGCCGGGCGCGAAGAAGAACGGCCCGGACGCGGCGGCGGACCAGGTGCGCGCCTTCGTCAACGGCGTCGCGGCGCCCCGCGTGGCGGAGAGCAATTCGTTCTCCACCCTCATCAAGCGCCCGTGGTTCTGGGCGGTGGTCGGCGGCGCGGCGGCGGTGACGGCCGGGGCCGTCTACGTGGCGACGTCTCAGGACAAGAGCCGCCCGTTCAACCCCGTTTCTGGTGGAGTCGGGTTCTGAGGCAGCGCCGCGTGTTGAATGCCCGGACCGCCACCCGCGTCGCCTGTTTCAAAGGTCACCCCATGAAATCCGCTCTCGCCCTCCTCCTCCTCCCCGCGCTGACACTCGCGGCCCCGCCCCAGGCGCGCCGCGTCAGCACCCTCCTGGTGCCCATGGACCCGGCCTCCGAGGCGTCCAGCGTGCAGATGGAGGCTTACATGAACGACGCCCTCTCCAACTTCGCCGGCCTGACGGTCCGCAAGTCGGAAGAGCTGTTCGGCATGCCGGAGGACCCGGAGGCCAAGGCCTCCCTGGAGCGCGGGCGCAAGGGGTACTCGGAGAGCCTCTCCGCCTTCGACAAGAAGGAATACGAGGAGGCGGAACGCAAGGTGCGCGCCACCCTGAAGGAGCTTCAGGGGGCCGCGGGCGCCATGCGCGGGTGCTCGCCGCTGTGTGACGCGCTGGCGCTGTACGCCGCCGTGCTGCACCTGCGCGGCGAGGTGGAGGAGGCGAAGCTGGCGCTCATCGACCTCATCGCGCTGTCCCCCACCCATGAGCTGTCCCCCAAGCGCTTCTCGCGCGAATTCCTCGCCCTGCGCGTGCAGGTGGCCACCAGCCGCACGTCCCAGCTGCGCGGCTCCGCCACGGTGAACTCGCGGCCCTCGGGCGCGCGCGTGTACGTGGACGGCGAAGTCGTGGGCTACACGCCGGTGACGCTGCCCGCGCTGCCCATTGGCAAGCACCTGCTGCGCGTGGAGCGCCCGGGCTTCCGGCAGTACGGGCAGTTCATGGAGGTGGCCACCGACGACGCCGAGGTCACCGCCAAGCTGGTGCCTACTTCTGCGTACAAGGCCTTCGACGCGCAGTTGGATCGGGTGGCGGGTGAGGTGAACCGCGCCGGTGAGAAGGCGTCTGGCGTGGCGGCCATGGCGCAGTCGCTGGGGCTGGACCGGGTCATGGTGGGCACCCTTCGCGCCAATGGCGAAGGCACCGACCTGACGCTGGGCTACTACGACGCGCGCACCGGTCAGCGGCTGGCGGGGCGGCGCATGGCCGTCCAGGGCGACGAGTTCGGCCAGTTGAAGCAGGAGATGGAGCGGGTGGTGAACCACCTGGTGAACAACATCGGCGAGAAGGTGACCAAGAGCCGGGACCCGCTGGACAACCGCGGGGGCATGGAAGACTGGTCGTCGGAGGACCGGGGCGGCCGTGGCAAGGCGCAGGACAAGAAGAGCAAGCCCGGCGACGACCCGCTCGACAGTGTGTCCGGAACCGAGGACTGGTAGCGCTGAGCGCTTGTCCCGGGACGGCTGATGCCTAGAGTCCCGGGGCGTATGCGCCTGCTCGCCCTCCTGCTCCTCCCCAGCCTCGCGCTCGCCCAGACGAGTGTCGTCAGCCAGCCCGCCCTGCCCTCCCGGGGGCTGACGCTGCCGCCCACGGGCGCCGCGCTGGTGGATGAGGCCACCGCCCTGTCGCTCAACCCCGCGGGCCTGGGCTTCGTCACCGGCAGTCAGCTCTTCTACCTGCACGAGCGCAACCTCGTGCATGACGGCCTGGGAGACGGCGTCTTCCTGGCCACGCGCCTGCTCGGCCTGGGCCTGGGCGGCGCCATGGAGTGGATTCGCGGACGGGCGGAGCCGGACTACCGCCGCACGTCCCTGGGTCTCTCCCTGGGCACGCGCACGCTGCAGCTCGGCGGCTCGTGGCACGCCTACGGTTCTTCCAACCGGGACATCGACGCGCTGGACACCTTCGACGTGGGCCTCACGGCGCGCCCCATGCGGGCGCTGTCGCTGGGCGCGGTGGTGCGCGACATCAACGCCCCCACCGAGGGCACGCTGGCGCTGAAGCGGCAGTACAACCTGGGCGTGGGCGTGCGCCCGCTGGATGAGCGCTACACGCTGGGCGTGGACTGGCTCTTCTCCGAGGGCGCCTTCCGCCAGGGACAGGCGACGTACACCGTCAACGCGGAGGTGATTCCGGGCCTCCGCCTGGGCGCGGGCGTGTCACACGGCTTCACCTCAGGGGTGCCCATCGCGCTCCAGGTGGCGGCCACGGTGGACACCTCGCATCTGGGCCTCACCTACGCGGCGGGCGGGACGAACGCGGGGCTGGACCACCTGGTGGCGGTGCGCCTGTCGTCGGAGACCTACCGCTCCATCGCGCCGCGCGGCGGCGTGGTGACGCTGCTGGACTTGAATGACGCATTGAGCGGCGGCACCAGCCCCGTCCTCTCATGGCTGGGCGTCAGCGAGGCGGACCCGTACCTGCGGCTGACGCGGTGGCTGGACCTGGCCACCCAGGACGACCGGCTGGCCGGCGTGGTGGTGAAGATGGAGAGCCTGCCCGGGGTGAGCTGGGGCAAGGCGGAGGAGCTGCGTCAGGCGCTGCTGCGGCTGCGCGCGTCCGGCAAGCGGGTGATGGCGGTGGTGCTGTCCACGGACGACCTGGGCTACTTCGTCGCCTCGGCGGCGGACCGCATCTACGCGCTGCAGGAGTCGATTCTCTACATCAACGGCCTGGCCGTGCACCTCCAGACGTACGGCGGGACGATGGAGAAGCTGGGCGTGCACTGGGACGTGGCGCGGGTGGGCCGCTTCAAGACGGCCCCGGAGCAGCTCTCCCGCACCGAGCCCAGCGACGCGTCCTTGGAGTCCACGAACGCCTACCTGGACACGGAGGTGGCCGTCTACGAGAAGGCCGTGCAGGAGGGCCGCAAGGTGCCCGTGGAGCGGCTGCACGCGCTGTGGGCCCTGGGCCTGCCCCACCCGAAGCGCGCGGTGGAGCTGGGGTTGATGGACGGCATCGTCTCCTCGACGGAGCTGGACAAGAAGGTGGCGGAGCTGGTGCCGGGTGGACGCTTCAGCACCACGTACGCACCGCGCGACGAGCGCGACGGCCGCTGGGCCCGCCGGCGCCGCATCGCCGTGGTGCCGGTGTTGGGCGACATCATCGGCGGCCGCAGCCGTGAGGACCCGCTGGGCTTCAGCCGCCTCGCGGGCGCGGAGACGGTCATTCGCGCGCTGGAGCAGGCGCAGTCGGACCCGAGCGTGGCGGCCATCGTCGTGCGCGTGGACTCGGGCGGCGGCGAGGTGCTGGCGTCCCACCTGATGTACGAAGCCGTGATGGAGGCGGCCAAACACAAGCCCGTCGTCGCCTCCATGGGGGACATGGCCGCGTCCGGTGGCTACTACGCCGCCATTGGCGCGCACGAGGTGTTCGCCCTGCCCACCACGCTGACGGGCAGCATCGGCGTCTTCTACATCAAGCCCGCCGTCGAGGGACTGCTGGGCGGGATGTTGGGCGTGCACCAGGAGAGCCTGACCCGCGCGCCGCTGGCGGACATCCTGGACGTGTGGCGCCCCTGGACGCCGGAGGAGCAGGAGGCGGCCCAGGCGTGGGCGGACGCCTCCTACGACAGCTTCATCACCGAGGTGGCGCTGCGGCGGAGGATGGACAAGGCGAAGGTGGACGAGGTCGCCCGGGGCCGGGTGTGGAGCGGCCAGGACGCGCTCGCCCGCGGACTGGTGGACAAGCTGGGCGGCCTGCTGGAAGCGGTGGACTCCGCGCGGATGCGGGCCGGAATCCCTCCGGACGAGGAGCTGGACCTGGTGGTGATGGGCGAGGCACGGGGCTTCTTCTCCGCGCTGGGCGGTGAGCCCGGGGTGCGCGCCGCGCTGTCCCTGCTGCCCGCGCAAGAGCCCGCCCTGCCCGAGTCCCTGCGGGCGCTGGCCCGCTCGGCCGGCCTGAATCTGATGTTGCTCCAGCCGGGCGTGAAGGCGATGTTGCCCTTCCAGATAACCGTCCGCTGAGGTCCTGACGGCGGCCTGAATCAGCAGGTGGGAGGTCGGCCGGACGACACCGCGTGAAAAAAGCGGCGGCGCCGTCCCCGGCCTCTGTTACTGTTACCCTTGCACCCCGGACGGCTTTGGGCCGCCAGGGTGCTCCAGGAAACGGCGGTTCGGCCTGCTCGTCACCAGGGCCCCGCGTCCGCTTCCTGTCCCACGGCCTGAGTCACCTTGCGTCCCCGCCCTCCTCTTGGAGCGGCCGCCCGGGGCGCACACAGTCTGGAACGTTCATGAGCGAAAACCCCGATAACCGCGACCCACGTGATGCCCCCCCTGTTCCCGCCGCCCGCGCCGTGGCGCCGCCCGAGCCGGACGATGACGGTGGCGACGAGGGCGACGACGAGGGGCCTGACGACGGTGATTCCGGCGGGGGCGCACAGGGTGGCGCCCCCGGGCAGCCCGGCCAGGCCACCGGCCGCCGCCGCCGCCGTCGGCGCCGTCGCCGTGGCGCGCAGGTCCTCTTCACCCCGGACGGCCAGGCCTACCGGATGCAGCCGGGGCCGGACGGCCAGCAGGTCCAGGTCTTCCTCACGCCGCAGGAGCTGGAGCAGTACCGCCAGCGGCAGGCGCAGCAACAACAGCAACAGCAGCAACCACCGCAGCCGGCGCACGGCGGCGGGGGCCAGCAGCACGCGCGCCACGCACAGCACGGCGGCGGCCAGCAGGCCTCGCAGCAGGCGAACCTGTCGCCGGTGGAGGGCGTGCTGGACACGGAGGCCAAGGGCCCCAACGCCTTCCTGCGCCAGCTCAAGCGCAACCTGCTGGCGGCGCCGGATGACCCGGAGCTGCCGAAGAATCTGGTCCAGAAGCTGCGGCTGCGGCAGGGCCAGTACATCACCGCCTTCGCGCAGATGCGGGGCCACAAGGGCGTCATCCAGAAGGTGGACACGGTGGACGGCCGGCCGCTCGATGGCGCGCCGCGGCTGCCGCACTTCGCGGACCTGACGTCGGTGGACCCCACCGAGCGGCTCAAGCTGGAGAACGGTCACAAGGAGATGGTGACCCGGGTGCTGGACCTCATCTCCCCCATTGGCAAGGGACAGCGCGCGCTCATCGTCGCCCCGCCCAAGACGGGCAAGACGATCATGCTCCAGCGCATCGCCCAGGCCATCCTCTCCAACCACCCGGAGTGCCACGTCATGGTGGTACTCATCGACGAGCGTCCGGAAGAAGTGACGGACATGCGGCGGAGCATCAAGGCGGAGGTGCTGGCCTCCAGCTCCGACCGCCCCACCGCGGACCACCTCAAGGTGGCGGAGCTGGCCCTGGAGCGCGCGCGCCGGCTGGTGGAGTCGGGCAAGGACGTGGTCATCCTCCTGGACTCGATTACGCGTCTGGCCCGCGCCTTCAACAAGGAGGTCGACAACTCTGGCCGCACCATGTCCGGCGGCGTGGACAGCCGCGCCCTGGAGCGCCCCAAGCGCATCTTCGGCGCCGCCCGCGCGACGGAGGAGGCCGGCTCGCTGACCATCATCGGCACGGCGCTCATCGACACCGGCAGCCGCATGGACGAGGTCATCTTCGAGGAGTTCAAGGGAACGGGTAACTCCGAGGTCACCCTGGACCGCCTCCTGGCGGAGAAGCGCGTCTTCCCGGCCGTCAACATCGCCCAGTCCGGCACGCGCAAGGAGGAGAAGCTCTTCACCCTGCGCGAGTACGAGAAGGTGAAGAAGCTGCGGCAGATGCTCTTCTCCGTGAAGCCGGTGGAGGCCATGGAGGCGCTCGTGAAGCGGCTGTCCCGCTACACGTACAACGACGAGTTCCTCGACGAGCTGTAGTCCCCCGCTTCGGGAGTGGTACGGCGGGCCCGGGTGTGCGTTAAGGTGGCGGCATGATTCAAGGCTCGGGCCGCTGCCACTACCACCCGGAGCGCGCCGGCCTCGGCGTCTGCGTGGAGTGCCGGCGTGTCATCTGCCGGGAATGCACCACGCAGTTCGAGGGCATCAACCGCTGCGCCAGCTGCCTGGACCAGCGCCTCAAGGCGCTGGAGGGCCCGGGTGAGCGCCGCGAGTGGTCGGCGGGCAACGTGGTGCTGGCGCTGATGAGCCTGGCGCTCGTCTTTGGCGGCATCCTCCTGCTGGCCCAAGTGGCGGCGAGCTAGCCCATGGCCGTCTCCGCGCTCGAACTCCGCCCGCGCAACGCGGTGGCCTTGATGGATGCCGCGCTGCGCCTGTGTACCCGCAACGCGGGCGTCTGGGCCCTCACCCTGCCCGGCGGCGCGGCCGTGGTGGCCGCCATGTTGTACCTGGCGGAGTCGGTGCGCATGGGCTGGCCGCTCGTCGTGCCTTCGCTGCTGCTGACGCTGGCGTGGTTCCTCCGGGGCCTGGGCCAGGGCGCGACGTGCCATTACGTGCAGGAGCTGCTGCTGGGCAACCAGGGCGAGCCTTCCGCGTGGGCCTCGCTCAAGGCCGCGCTGGGCCGGATGCCCGCGCTCTTCATCGCCGTGGCGTACCTGCTGGGCCTCAACACCCTGGTGGTGATGGTGACGGGAGGCCTCGGCTACATCCTGCTGCAGTCCCACGGGGTGGGCTACGCGGCGGTGATGCAGGGGCGAGGCAGCCCGCTGAAGCTCTACGGCACGTGCTCACGACTGCTGGGACCGGCGCGCGGCACCGCGCTGTGGGTCCGCGCCCTCATGTCCGTGCAGGTGCTGGCCTTCTTCAACCTGCACATCGCCTTCAACTTCCTGCTGTTCCTGGGCCGCAAGCTGGTGGGCGTGGACCTGACGTTCGCGGAGCGCTTCGCCTCGCTGGACAACGGCCAGTGGCTGATCTTCCTCGCGGTGACGACGTTCGCCCTCTTCGAGCCGGTGCGCGCCGCGACGGCCACGCTGCTGCTGGTGGACGGGCGCGTGCGTCAGGAAGGGCTCGACCTGCTGGCCAGCGTCCAGCAGCTTCCGTCCCGGGATTTGGGGCGTCCGCTGCCTCCGCCGGGCGCGACGCGTGGCGCGGCGATGCTGGCCGTCGTGCTGGGCCTGGGCCTGCTGACGGCGGCGCCGGCCCATGCCCAGGACACCGAGGACGCGAAGCCCCTGGCCCCCGCAGAGGCGCTGCGGCGGCTGGGCGAGGTCACGGAGGCGTGTGAGGCCTCGGCGGATGAGGACTCCGCGGACCTGTACGCGCCCCTGGAGTCCCTGGGGCCCGCCGAAGCCGTGAAGCTGGACCGCTTCGTCCGCCGCGTGGAGCGGCAGGCCTTCGACGAGGAGGACTGCGACAAGGCCCGCGCCAAGCTGACGCAGGGGCTCACCACGATGGGCGCCACCGTGGACGCCCAGGCCCGAGCGGATGCACGCGCCGCCGCCGCGCGGGCGAAGGACATCCTGGCCCGGCCCGAGTTCGCGGAGGCCGCGCCCAAGGCGGAGAAGGACGCCCCCGAGCCCGCGGCCCCACCCGAGACGCCAGGCTGGTGGCAGCGCTTCATCGACTGGCTGGGGGAGCAGCTGAAGAAGCTGTTCGAGCGGGAGCCGGCGGAACCGCGGAAGGAGACGGCACAGCCCCTCCTAAGCGGCATGAATGTGGCCAACGTGCTGGTGGTGGTGCTGGTGACACTCACCCTCGCGGTGCTGGGCGTGGTGCTGCTGCGGGCGCTGAACCGCGACAAGCGCCGCGCGGACGCCGAAGGTGTGCAGGTATCCACGGTGGACGCGTCCACGCTGGCGGGAGACGCCCACCATGCGCTGTCACGCCCTCCCGAGGGTTGGGCCCACCTGGCGGACGAACTGGCGGCGCGGGGGGCCTACCGCGAAGCGGTGCGCAGCCTCTACCTGGCGCTGCTGTCCCGGCTCCACCGCGACGGCGCCATCCTCTATGACGAGACGCTGAGCAACTGGGACTACCTGTCTCAGTTCCGGGGCCGCGCGGAATGGAAGGCCCCCTTCCGAGAGCTGACGCGGCGCTTCGACTTCGCCTGGTACGGCAACCTGCCGGTGGGCGTGGACGGCTACCGCGAGTTCCGCGCGCTCACCGAGCCCCTGCTGGCCGCGCCGTCACGCCCGGAGGTGGCCGGTGCGTGACCGTTTCCCGCTGCTGGTGGTGGGGGGCCTGCTGCTCACCGCGGTGCTGACCACCTTCCTGGTCCGAGGCGCCCGGCGCAACACTTTCGCGGACACGCTGTCCACGTATCGCGCGCAGGAGGACGGCGCGCGGGCCCTGTTCCTGCTGGCCCAGGAGAGCGGCTTGCCGGTGACGCGCCGCATGGCGGACCTGCGCATCGTGTCCGGACTGGGCACGCCGGTGCTGCTGGCGGTGGAGGTGTCCGGCGCCTACGAGGACGACCCGGACCAGACGGCGCTGGCCGCCGAGCCCGACGCGGGCCTGGCCGACGAGCACGTCCCCCGCACCGGCTTCAACGCCTTCCGCGCGGCCGCGCTGGACGACGATGAAACCGAGCAACTGCTGAAGCACGTGCGCGAGGGCGGCAGCGCCATCTACGTGCCGTGGGGCTCACGCGAGAACCCGGTGCTGCAAGCCTTGAACGTGAAGCTCTTCAAGGCGGACACCACCCTTCCCATGCGCACGCTGGTGCCGCCCCAGCCTACGCCGTACACGCTGGGCGTGGAGCGCGTGGAGGCGAAGGTCCAGGCCTACCTGGAGCTGCCCCAGACGGCCGTTCCCGTCCTGGAGGATGAACGGCTGGGCATGTTCGTAGCGGCGGTGGTGCCGTACGGGCAGGGCCGCGTGCTGGTGGTGGGCGCCCCGGAGCTGGCGATGAACCAGGCCCTGGCGCGCGCGGACAACGCGCAGTTCTGGCTCAGTGCCCTAGCGTCAATCGGCCCCGGCCCCATCGAATTCGATGAGTTCCACCACGGCTTCACCAACGAGCGCTCGGTGGTGGACTTCGCGCGCCGCTACGGCCTGCACTTCGCCGTGTTGCAGTTGCTGCTCGGCGTGGCGCTGTGGTCGGTGTCGCTCAAGCGCTTCGGCCGTCCGCGGCCCCCGCCCGAGTCCTCGCGCGTGGGCGCCACCGACGCGCTCTTCGCCATGGGCCGGCTCTATCGCGAGGGCCGGCACCACGGCTTCGCCGCCCAGCTCATCCTCCGGGGCCTCACCCAGGACCTGGCCCTGCACGCGGGCCTGCCCGCGCATGCGTCCGCGGACGCGGTGACCCACGGCCTGCGCGAGCGTGGCCGCGCGGACCTGGCCCAGGGGCTCGAGGAGCTCACCACGGACAGCCGCGCGGTGACGCGCGACACGGACCTCCAGCAGCTCGCAGAGCGCGCGGCGCGGCTGCGACAACGCCTTCATTCCGCCGGCGCCGCCCGGCCCAGCCCTCCCGAAACGACATGAACGACACCCTGTCCG
>NZ_VHLB01000150.1:0-14055 GCF_006547365.1 Myxococcus sp. AB056
GGGTGGTGGTGGCGGTGGGCCCTCGGTGGGCGTGTGGTGTGGCCCGGGCGCGACGGTCCGCTACACGGATGGCGGCGTCACCTTCCAGGTCGGTCCGGGCGGTCCGGGCGGCGCCGGCCCCGGGCTCGACGGGAGCACGGGCGCGCGACTGTCGGACTTCAACTGCGTCAGCCCCACGCCGTAGCGTCCGTTGTCCGACGTTGGGGTGCCTGCCCGGAGGGCGCTTGCGTGCTGCGTCTGACCGCCGGCCAGGCACTCCGGGCTGGAGCACATCGCCCCACCCGGGTCCTCCTGCTACGCTGCTTCCCGGTTTGAGATGGCTTCCGAGTTGATCTGCGATACCTGCGGCCTGGCCGTACCTGCCGACACCACCGTGTGCCCACGCGATGGGACGGTGGTGCTGTCGTCGTTCGACGTGCCCCCGCGTGAGGAGCCGAACGTGGTGGTGCAGGCCTCAGAGCCTCCCCCGCCCGCGGCCGTGCAGAGGGACCCGCTCATCGGCTTGAAGCTGGGCGAGTACGAGCTGCGCTCGCGCATCGGCGTGGGCGGCATGGGGCTGGTGTACGAGGGCATCCAGCCGCTCATCGGCAAGCGCGTGGCGGTGAAGGTGCTGCGTCCGGAGCTGGCCCACTCCACCGAGCAGGTGGAGCGGCTGCTGGCGGAGGCCCGCGCCGTCAATGCCATCCGTCACCGGGGCATCATCGACATCTTCGGCTTCGGCCAGGTGCCGGACGGCCGGCAGTACATCGTCATGGAGTACCTGGAGGGCCAGGCGCTCGACGCGGTGCTGACGGAGAAGAACCGGCTTCCGGTGCAGGAGGCGCTGGCGCTGCTCGACGAGGTGCTGGCCGCGCTGGCCGCCGCGCACGGCGCGGGCGTGGTGCACCGCGACCTCAAGCCGAGCAACATCTTCCTGGTGCAGCAGCCGGATGGCTCGCGCTACGTGAAGGTGCTGGACTTCGGGCTCGCCAAGCGAGGCCAGGGCCCCACCGGCCGCACCGCGCAGACGCGCACGGACATGGTGGTGGGCACACCGGAGTACATGGCGCCGGAGCAGGCGCGCGGCCAGGAAGTGGGTCCGATGACGGACCTCTACGCCCTGGGTGTCGTCACCTTCGAAATCGTCACCGGCCGCCTGCCCTTCGTGGGCAGCTCGCCAGTGGACCTGCTGATGAAGCACGTGGAGGCGCGGCCGCCTCGCCCGTCGGAGTTCGTCTCCGATTTGCCGCCCGCGCTGGACGCCTTCATCTTGCAGATGCTCACCAAGGACCCGGAGACGCGCCCCAACTCCGCGGACGCGCTGCGGCAGCAGCTCCACAAGCTGCGCCGCACCCTGCGGGCCTCCACGCGCTCCAACCCCAGCGCGCTCGCGCCCGGCTTCGAGAAGGCCGCCGCGGTCGCGGAAGCGGACTCGCGCCGCCCCACCACGCCGGTGCCGGTGCCCCCGGAGCTGAACACCGAGCTGACCTCGCAGGAGCTGCGCGCCGCGGGCGTCCGCAGTCCGCTGCGCAAGCACCTGCCACTGGTGGGTGCCGTGAGCTTCGCCGTGCTGCTGCTCGCGGGCGCCGCCGCGGTCGTCATCCGCGGCGCGAAGGCCCCCGCGCTCGTGCCGCCGTCCCTCACGCCGCAGCAAGCCGCGGCGCAAGAGCAGGCCGCTGCCGTCACGCCGCAGCAAGCCGCAGCGGCGGAGCAGGCCGCTGCGATGCCCCCACCTCCCGCCGAGCCAGCGCAGGCGCCCGTGGAGGAAGTGCCGCTTCAGCCCCTGGTCGTCGCCGCCCTCGTGCCGGCTCCGCCGGACGGCGTGGAGCGTCCGCCGCCGGCCCCGCGCGCCGAGGACACCCGCGTCGCGCCGCCCCGCCCCCTGAAGGCCTCCGCCCCCACGCTGGAGGACATCCTCCAGAGCATCAATCGGCTGGAGCGCCGGGTGGACCGGCTGGAGACGAGCGGGAAGATTGACGCCCCCAAGGCCAACGCCGCGCGCAACCTGCTGGCGAAGTACCGCGACGACGCGCGGGCCGACACCAGCGCCCACGCCCGCATCGACCTGCTCAAGAAGGTGACGGGCGTGGCGGGGATGATTCGCTGACCCGCGCCTGACTCAGCGCGCGCAGGCCAGCGGCTGGGCCATGGCGTTGCGCGCGCGGTCCTCGCTCACCAACCGCCACGCCGCCAGGTCCTCCAGCAGCCGGTTGCGGTCCTGCCGGAGCACCGTGGGGTTCTTGCAAATCTTGATGCCGTAGTAGTCGGAGTACGGCGGCAGGGCCAGCTGCAGCTCGGCGAGTTCCTCCAGCTTCAACTCGCTCAGCTCACGGCCAAAGAGCGCCAGGGCCGCGTCCTCCACGCCGACGATGCCGCGCTCGAAGTAGATGATGGACAGGTCGTACGCGATGAGCTGGTCCTTCTGCATGAAGGTGTGGATGCGGTGCGCGGCCACCGACCGCTCACGCGTTCCCTCGATGCCCAGCGCGGCGGCGATGCGCATGGCCAGGACGCGCTCACACGCCCCATCTCCCGGCGGCGACGTGCCCACGGTGGCGCCCAGGAACAGACGCCAGGCCCACGCGGGCCCGTCCTCTCGTGGCGTCTGGAAGTACCGGGGGCACTCCAGGTGGCGGATGTAGAGGGCCACCAGGTCCTTGGGCAGCTTGGAGAAGTCCGGCCGCACGAAGGTGATGGGGCGCGGGTTGCGCTGGGACTGCCCCGCCCGGAGGCTCATCCGCTCGCCTTCGATGCTGTGCTTGAGCTGCTTCTCCACGTCGAATTCGCTCTCCAGCGGCGGCAGCTTGCTCGCCGTGTAGAGGTACGTCAGCGGAATCACCACGCCGGCCAGGCCCAGCATGAACAAGATTGTCCAGAGCAGACTCTTCACCCCCTCAGGCTACCAGGGGCAGCACGCGCCGGGCGCGTAGGTTAAAACCCCGACATGCCCGACTGGCACCCGGCCACCGTCACTGACAGTGCACCCGCCGCAGATGGCCTCACCGACCTCGTGCTGGACGTCCAGGGCACGCCCCTGGCCGGAACCCATGAGCGGCCCGGCCAATACGTCCACCTGCGCCTGCCTGGTGTGGGACAGGGGCTCTTCGCCATCGCCTCCCCGCCCGGCCGCCCGGGGACGCAGTGGGAGTTCCTCCTCAAGGTGGGCAGCCCGCTGTCCGACGCCCTCATCCACCTGCCCAGGGGCGCCCACGTCGACGTGTCACGGCCAGAAGGACGGGGCTTCCCGCTGGAGCGCGCCCGTGGCCAGGACGTGCTCCTGTTCGCCACCGGCTCCGGCATCTCCGCCATCCGCTCCGTCATCACCAGCATCCAACTGGAGCGCGGCGCCTACCGCCAGGTGACGCTCTACTTCGGCGCGCGCACACCGGGCGCCTTCGCCTACATGGACGAACTCCACGAGTGGGAAGCGGGCGGGGTGCGTGTGGTGCGCACCGTCAGCCAGCCCGGCGCCAGCGGCTGGCAGGGCCTCACGGGCTATGTGCAGGCCCACCTGGGTGAAGGGCCCGTGCAGGCCGCAGTGGCCTTCCTCTGCGGGCAGAAGGAAATGGTGCAGGGCGTGATGACGACGCTCCAGGCCCGCGGCATGCCCGCGGGTGACATCCACCTCAACTTCTGAGCGGGGGAGTGAGAACTACGGAGCGACGGACGCGCCGGCCGTGCCCGGCCCCTGCACGGTGGGCGACTCATAGCCCACGTCCAGCAGCACCGCCGCCGGGTCGCTGTCCCCGTCGCGGCTGGCCACCTGGGGCGTCCACGCGGCCACGCCCAGCCAGCGCCCATCCGGGCTGAAGCGCACGCGCCGCACGGACCAGTCGAAGCGGTGCTCGCCGCGCGCGTCCACGTCCCCTTCGGTGAACAGGTACACGCGCTTGTCCCAGCCGCCGCTGGCCAGCGAGCGCCCGTCCGGGGAGATGGCCGCGGTGGCCACCACGCCCCGGTGCACCGGCCACTTCGCCAACACCTGACCGGACTGCGCGTCCACCAGCGCGCCCGCGTTGAAGGGGCCCTGCGGCTCCTCCACGCCCTTGCGCTCGCGCTCGTACACGCCGCGGTCGCGCTCCGGCTTCTGCTCCGACAGGCCCACCCCCAGCCGCTGGCCGCGCGCGTCCACGGTGACGTCGCTCACGTAGGCCGGGAAGGGAAACTCCGAGCGCCGCGCGAGCACCAGCGCGTCCACCGCCGCCGCGCCCTCGGGCGGGCCGCCCTTCAGCGACAGCACGGCCTCCTGCGTGACTTCGTCGAAGGCCACGTCCACCCGTTCGGAGAAGGGCGCGCCCAGCACGCCCTGGGTGCCCTGCGGCACACACGCGTCGCAGATGGCGACGTCCACGCCCTCCACCCGCATGGACTTGAAGCGCAGGGACTGGGCCGGCGCCAGCCGCGCGGCGATGGTGCCCAGCGGCCCCGACACGTTGACCGTCTCCTTCAGGAAGGGCACGTCGATGCCCGCCGCGGCGGCCGCCTCGCTGGTGAGCACCAGCGCGGGCGCGCGCGCATCCAACGCGAAGGACAGCGGCGCCTTGTCATTCACCGTGCCGCCCAGCACCACGGAGCCGGCGCGCCGCTCGAAGCGCATGCGCGCCTGCCCCGGCCGCAGCCCCTCCACGGAGGTGCGCCAGGCCCGCACGTGCTTGTCCCAGCCGCCCGAATACAGCGTCCCGTCCGGCGCGAAGGCCAGCGCCGTCACCGGGCCCAGGTGTCCGCGCTCCTCGGAGCCGTACTCCAGCGCGGGCGCCGACAGCACCGTCATCAGGCCCTTGTAGCTGCCCACCACCAGCCACTTCCCTTCCGGGTGGAAGGCCACCACGGACAGCGGCTCCTCGGTGCGGCGCTCCGCCACGAGCGCGCCGGTGGCCGCGTCGAAGAGGCGCACCACGCTGTCCTTGCCCGCGGTGGCCACGCGCGTGCCATCCGGGGAGAAGGCCACGCCCTCCACGTCGAACTCGTAGGGGTTGATGGCCGGGTCCGCCAGCATCGTCGGCTCGGCGGAGCCCAGCTCCCAGACGGAGAGGAAGTAGGACTTGCTGCCCAGGCGCGAGTACGCCACCCGAGCGCCTCGCGGTGCGAAGGCCAGGCCCCAGATGAAGTCCTTGTTGTTGAGGACGGCCTTGCGCCCAAGGCCCGAGGCGCTACCGGACACCCAGGTGCCCGGCTCCGACTCCAGCCGGGCGCTCAGCTCCGGGGACACCCGAGGAGGCGCGTGTGCACAGCCACCACCCCCTACCGCCACCACCCCGCCCGCCAGCAGTGCGAACGCCCCCCTCGCGAACTTCATGTCCCTGAGCCTCCTGACGCCGAGGCGGCCTTCTGCCGCTCCTTCTCGACGTTGATTTCCGTGACGCCCTTGTTGTCGATGGACAACAGGAACAGCTGCTTCACCGCCTCGCGCTTCTCGTTGAAGGACGTGCGCCCGGTGGCCCCGTCGAAGTTCTTCAGGTTGGCCATCGCGTCACGCATCTGCGCGCGAGTGCGCGGTGCATCCTTCTGCTCCATGAGCTGCCGCAACATCCGACCGGAGTCGTAGCCAATGGCCTCCAGCAGACCCGGGTCCCGCCCCGTCTCCGCCCGGTAGGCCTCGCGGTACTGCTCCACGAAGCGGCGCGTGGCCGGACGCTGCGAGTCCACGAAGAAGCCGTCCACGAACACCGAGCAGGTGACGAACTTGCCGCCGCGCTCCACCAGCTCCGGCAGCCCCGAGCGGCCCTTGGGGCTGCTCCACTGGTTGGCGCCGAAGAGCGTCACCGTCTTCAGCTCCTTCTTGCCCGTCGTCTTGCGGATGCGCTCCAAATCACGCGGGTCACACGCGTTGGTGACGATGTCCTCCACCGCCAGCGCGGGCGCCACCAGGCTGACGCGGCGCCAGTCGTCCGGCATGAAGATGGCGTCGAAGTCGATGATGGGCTCCACGCCGCTCTTCACCTTCTCCAGCGCCTTGCGGCGGCGGAACGCGTCCAGGTTCTCCCCCTGCACGTCACGCACGCCCTCCACGTAGTCGCCGCGGTCATCCAGGTAGTAGCGGCCCACCAGCTTCTTGGCCTCGGTGGTGAAGGTCGTCTGGTCGTGCGAGTAGCGCTCCGCCCCGCGCACGCCGCCGCCCCGCGCCACCACCTGGTCCCAGAAGGCATCCGCCAGCTCCACGCCGTAGGGGATGTTCGGGTACAGCAGCGCGAAGCGCTTGTAGCCCTTCACGTTCATCGCGTAGTCGGCGATGGCCTCCGCCTGCGCCGCGTTGGTGAGCATGTTGCGGAAGACGTAGCTGCCCAGCTCGGTGATGTTGTCCTGGCGGCTCATGGTCAGCAGCGGCACCTGGAGTTCCTCGGCCACCAGCGCCGCGCGCTTCGAGTCATCCGCCAGCAGGGGCCCCAGCACGGCGATGGCGCCGTCGTCGAAGGCCAGCTGCTCCATGGCCTGGCCCGTCTTGTTGACGTCGCCCTGCGTGTCCTTCACCACCAGCTCCACGCCGCTGCCTTCCAGCCCCAGCTGGATGCCGCGCAGCACCGCTTCACCAATGGGCTGGTAGCGGCCCGTCATGGGCAGCAACACGCCCACCGTGCGGGGGCGGGCCTCCACCCGGCGCGTGGCGCGGGCCAGCAGCTCGCGGGCCTGCGGCGCGAAGGCGTGGCCGGGCGCCTGGGCGAGGAAACGGTTCAGCGTCTCCTCCAGCCGCGTCCAGTCCCGCAGGTGGTAGTAGACGCGCGCCAGCTTGAAGGTGATGACGGGCCACGCCGGGTTGGACGGCGACAGGCCCTCCGCCACGCGGGCGATGTCCACGAAGCCCGCGCGGCCCTCCACCAGCGCCTCCACCTTGGCCACCGCGGCGGCCTGCGCCTGAGCGCCCTGGGCCTGGCCCGCCTCGTCCACCGCCATCTGCAGCGCCTGCCCGTAGAGGCCGGCGCCCTCCGCGGCGCGAGCGGCCTCGTTGAGCAGTTGGGTGCGCTCGGCGCCACTGGCGCGCTCGGCGAGGCTGGAGAGCGTCTGGTACGCGTCGCGGTAGGCGCCCACCTCCATCGCGGAGATGGCCAGCTTGTGCTTGGCGTCATCCGCCCGCGAATGGAGCGGGTTCTCGAAGAGCAGCTCGTTGAAGCTCTTGCGCGCGTTGACGAAGTCCTTGGACTCGAAGAAGAGGACGCCGGCCTGATAGAGCGCGTCCTGGCCCGCGGTGGTGGCGGGATACGCCTTGCGCACCGACAGGTAGGCCTCCGCGGCCTTCTTCTTGTCCGGGGTGGCGCTGGCCGTCTGGGACGCCTGCGCCAGCGCCGCGTCGGCGGTGGGGTCCTTCTTCGCCTCCACCGAAGGACGCGTGGGGAACGGGTCTCCCGAAGGCAGGTCCCCGCCGGTGTCACCTCCGGAGGGCGTACGGGTGGACCGGGGGCAGGCCGTCAGCAGCAGGGCCAGGGCGATGACGAGCGAGCGGCGCAGGGTGGGCAGGACATCCATGGCAGGGGCGTGCATAGCAGTGGGGTGCGCCCCCGTCGACACCCGAGCGGGGGGAAGATTCCACTGCCAGGAACCGCTGTTTTGCAGTGCCCGTGCCCACGGCGGCCTGCCGCGCCGCGGCGCCCGCCTGCCCACCAGGCGCGGCACGGAGGCCGCGTTTTCGCGGCCCCGCGCCCGCAACCGTCATCAGCCGAACAGCTCCTTCACCTTGGCGATGAAGCTCTTCGACTGCGGGTGCGACTCCTCGCCGGAGGCCTCCGCGAACTTCTCCAGCAGCTCGCGCTGCTTCGACGACAGCTCGGTGGGCGTCTCCACCACGACGCGCACGTGCTGGTCTCCCCGCTGCTGGCTGTGCAGGTGGGGGATGCCCTTGCCCTTGAGCCGGAACACCTTGCCGGACTGGGTGCCGTTGGGGACGGTCATCTTCACCTTGCCATCCAGCGTGGGGACGTCGATCTTCGCGCCCAGCGCCGCCTGCGTGAAGGAGATGGGCACCTCGCAGAAGACCTCGTACTCCTCGCGCTGGAAGAGCGGGTGCTCCTTCACGATGACGGTGACGTAGAGGTCACCCGGCGGACCGCCCCGGTCTCCAGGCTCGCCCATGCCGGACAGCCGCACGCGCGTGCCGTTGTCCACGCCGCCCGGGATGGCCACCTCGATGACCTCCTCGGAGGGCACCTTGCCCGAGCCCTTGCAGCGCGTGCACGGGTCCGGCACCACCGCGCCCGTGCCGCCGCAGTCGCCGCAGGGCCGGGACACCGCGAAGAAGCCCTGGGTGTAGCGCAGCTCGCCGCTGCCGCCGCACGCCGAACAGGGCCGGGGCCCGGTGTTGCTCTTGCTGCCGGAGCCGGAGCAGGTGTCGCACTTCTTCGGCCGGGGGATGGTCACCTTGGGCCGGCAGCCGAAGGCCGCTTCCTCGAAGGTGATTTCCAGGTTGTAGCGCAGGTCCGCGCCACGCGAGCTCGTCCGCCGCCCACCCCGGCCACCGCCGAAGATGTCGCCGAAAATCTCGCCGAAGATGTCGTTGATGTTGACGCCCTGGAACCCGCCCCCGGCGCCACCAAAGCCGTCGAAGGGGTTGCCCGCGTGCCCGAAGCGGTCGTACTTCGCCCGCCGTTCAGGGTCGCTCAGCACCTCATAGGCTTCCGAGGCCTCCTTGAACTTCTCCTCGGCGTCCGAGTTCCCCGGATTGCGATCCGGGTGGTACTGCAGCGCCACCTTGCGGAACGCGCTCTTGAGCTCCTGCGCGGAGACAGATTTCTGGACGCCCAGGACCTCGTAGTAGTCGCGTTTCTGACCCGCCGCCGCTGACATTGATTACAACCCCTGGAATTTGCTGTGCTTTTTTGCGCTGCGTAAAATCTTGAGTCACTATAACGCAGCGAAACGCACCGGCAATCCAGCGGGGACACGCGCCGCCCGCGCCCACCCGGTGCCGGGCGGGCATCCGGGCGGGTGGCGTGGCGGGAAGCGAGGAAGCCGTCAGACGGTCCACACGCGGTTGGCCGTCAGCTCCATCCGGGCCAGCCTGCGTTTGAGTCCCGGGTCCACCGCGCCCGTAGCGGCCCACTTGGGCACCACGAAGTGGAGCTCCGCGTTGTACAGCTTCGCGGCGCTGGCCAGGAGGCTCCAGCGGTTCTCCGCCGTGGGCTCGTCCACCATGTGGGGGGTGACGATTTCCAGGATGATGGGCGTGCGAGCCGAATCCGACTGCCGACAGGTGAAGTCGGGGCGATGGTCCTCGATGGTCCCCGACAGGATGGGAGGAGGCATGAACCCGGGGAGGCGCGCCTTGATGTCCGTGTAACCGATGGTGCGGAAGTACTCGGCCATCAGCCACAGGAGCCGGCGGCGCTCCTCGTCCTCCACCACCGGCTCACAGCCCGGATTGAACAGGGCCTCTTTTTCGTTATTGGTTTCCATGGCTCCCCTGAACCTGTCCGCAGGGTTGAAGGTGGGCAATGGAACTGGCCCGGGCGCTGCAAGCGCCCGGTGGCAGGGCAGCCGACAGGGCACCTACCCCCGAAACCCGGTAGCCTTGGACCTTCTGGCGACTCAGTGACAGAGTCCGCCGCCGAACAGTGGCTCCCCGTCCTTCTCCTCACGTCTATCGTCGGCTCCTCGGCTACCTGCGCCCGTACCGGCTGCTGCTCGCCGCGGGTGTCGGCGCGTCCGTGGCCGCGGCCATCGCCACGTCCGCCTATGCCTGGGTGGTGGGCCCCCTGCTGCGCGCGCTGCTCACCCACGAGCCCGTCACCGTCGCCGGGGTATCCCTGCCGGGAGACGCCCTGCTCAAGCGGCTGCCCCTGCTCGTCGTGGCCGTGGCCATCGTGAAGGCCACCGCGCAGTTCCTCCAGGGCGGGCTGATGCAGCGGCTGGGGCAGCGCGTGATGGCGGACCTGCGCGGGTTCCTCTACGGACGGCTGCTCGGCCAGCCGCCCGCGTTCTTCGAGCGGCGGCACTCCGGCGAGCTGCTGGCGCGCTTCACCGCGGACGTGCCCCTGGTCGAGTTCTCCGTGACGCAGGCGCTCACGTCCTACGTGAAGGACGGCCTGCAAATCATCGCGCTGCTCGCCACCTGCTTCCTCATCGACAAGACGCTGTTCCTCTTCACCTTCGTCGTCGTGCCGGTGACGGTGCTGCCCATCAACCGCTTCGCGCGCTCACTGAAGAAGGTGGCCACGCGCTCGCAGGAGCGGCTGGGCTCGCTGACGGCGCTCACCGCCGAGCAGCTCCAGAACCTGCCCGTGGTGCAGGCCTTCCGCGGACAGCCTCGGGCGCTGGAGGCCTTCGAGGTGGAGGCGGACAAGTACCTGGGGGAGATGCGCCGCTCGCTCTTTCTGCGCGGCGCGGTGAGCCCCACGGTGGAGCTCCTGGGCATCGCCGGCGTGGCCATGGCGGTGGCCTGGGGCGCGCGCGCGGTGGCGGCGGACCCCGCGTTGGCGGGGCGGCTGCTCTCCTTCATGGCCGCCGCGTTGCTGCTGTACCAGCCCGTGAAGTCGCTCAGCGGCACGCTGTCGCAGGTGCTGACGGGCATGGCCGCCGCGGAGCGCCTCTTCGCCATGGCGGACGAGCCGGCCGCGCCGGACGTGGGCGACGCCGCCGGGCCGCTGTCGCGCGAGCTGAGGCTGGAAGGCGTGCGGGCCACCTACGCGGACGGGCGCGAGGCGCTGCGCGGGGTGGACCTGGTGGTGCCCGCTGGCGCGCGCGTGGCGCTGGTGGGGCCCTCCGGCGCGGGCAAGACGACGCTGTTCTCCGTGCTGCTGGGTTTCCTGCCCGCGTCGGGCGGACAGGTGCTGTGGGACGGGGCGCCGCTGACGGCGCTCCAGCCTTCCAGCGTGCGCGGCCAGGTGGCATGGGTGCCCCAGGAGCCGGTGCTCTTCTCCGGCACCGTGCGGCACAACCTCCGCCTGGGCCGGCCCGAGGCGACGGACGAGGAGCTGTGGGAAGCGCTGCGGCTGGCGCACGCGGACGACTTCGTCCGCTCGCTTCCCGGCGGCCTGGATGAGTTGGTGGGCGAGCGCGGCGGCCGGTTGTCCGGCGGACAGCGGCAGCGGCTGGTGCTGGCGCGGGCCTTCCTGTGCCGCCCGTCGGTGCTGCTGCTGGACGAGCCCACCAGCGCGCTCGACGCGGCGAGCGAGGCCGCCGTGGGGGAAGGCCTGGTCGCCCTGATGAAGGGGCGCACGGTGCTCGTCATCGCGCACCGGCTGTCCACGGTGCGCGACGCAGACCTGATTGCCGTGGTGGAGGCCGGCCGCGTGGTGGAGGCCGGCACCCACGCGGAGCTGCTCGCCCTGCGGGGCCGGTACACGCAGCTCCTGGGCGAAGGCGCTGTCGCGGCGTGAAGGCGGCGCGCGGCCCTGGCTGATGCCGGACACCCCTCCCGCTTCCGTCCTTGCACCTCCACTGTCGCTCTGCCAGCGTCCCTGGCTGACTTCGATGCGTCCCCGGGAGCCCCTGTCCCTCAACGCCCTGCTGCTCGTCCCCGCCCTGGCGCTCGCGGCCCTGGCGTGTGTGGCAGTGTCGGCTCGGCAGGGCACCCTGGCCACCGCCGCCACCCTGACGCTGCTGCTGCTCCCCATCGTCTTCCGGTTGTGGACGCGCACCTGGTACCGCGGGCTCGTGCTGCGCGGTGTGGGCGTCTTCCTCATGGGCATGCACGTGCCCCTGCTGCTGGCCGGCGTCCTCGCCTATGGCCGCATCGGCTGTAGCGGCGGCGGGTGTCCCAAGCTCTACCTGCTGGGTGTGCTCGTCTCTCCCGTCGCAGGGGTGCTGGCGAGCGTCATCTACTGGCTCGTGGGTCGTCCCCCGGTCTAATTTCACAGGCTTAACCGGAGAGACTACTCTCTCCTGAAATGCTCGTTCCGCTCCGGCTTCGTCTCGCGCCCGGCCTGGCCGTGGCGCTGGCCGTGCCCATCACAGTGTTCGTGTGGTGCTTCACACTGGGTCCCCTGCTGGAGGGGATGGCCGGGGTGTCGCACGCATTCCAGGCGGCCGGGCCATTCGCCGCGCTGGTGGCGATGGCGCTGGCGCTGGAGGTGCCGCTGCTGTCCCTGGCGCTGGTCGGCTCCGGCATGGAGCGGCGGGTGCCCTTGTCCGCGATGCTGGGACTGGCCACGTTGCCGTGGATGCTGGGGTTGATGGGCACCGAGGTCCTGATGGACCGGGTGCTGGTCTCCCTGCCCCGGATGGATACGGTGGAGGCGGGCCTGGTGCTGGCGACCAGCACGGGAGAGGCCATGGCGCCGCGGCTGCTGGGCGCCTGGACGAGCACCGCGCTGCTGCTGGGGCTGGCGCTGGGACTGGTGCTGGCGCACTTCGGCCCCACGGGCTTCCGGGAGGCCGCGGGCCCCCGCAACCGCGGACTGCTGCTGGCCAGCGGCGTCTCCGCGTCCCTGGCCTCGGTGGCCATGGTGGGCGCGCTCGAGGCCCGCCACCTGCTGAGCTTCCTCACCAGCCTGGCGCGGATACCGGACGCGGAGCGCTCGGAGCTGATCGCCACGGGGCTCGCCATGACGGCGAACCTGCGCGCGCTGCGGTGGACGTGCACCGGGGTGCTGGCGGTGCTGGGACTGACGCTGCTGATGGCCCGGCGCGTCGGAGAAGACGCCCACACGCCGCTGGGCTGGTCCGCCCGGCTGGTGCCCGCCACCGCGGTGGCCGTGCTGCTGGTGCTGGATGCGCAGCCGGTGAGCTCCGCCACGGAACACCCGCCGGTGGCCATTCCCGCCGAACATGGCGAGGGCCCCTCGGGGAGCATGCCGCAGCCGCCCTCCGGAGACGTGAGCCCCGCTCAGCCCATCAAGATGAACGCCAGCATCCCGAACCCCACCAGCAACCCCAGGGCGAGCACCAGCAGCATCGTCATGCCCTCACCGGGCCGCACCACCGGAGGCGTGACCTCCTCCACCACCGCCACCGCAGCGGGCGGCACGTCGAAGACGGCGGCCTGAGCCGTCGTCACGACTGGCGCCTCCACGGCGGGCAGCGTGGGCTCCGAAGGACGGGCAAGGCCACCCTTCATCTCCAGGCCCTCGCGCGCCAGCGCCAGCACCCGCTGCATGTGGAGCAGGTAGCGGTCCTGTCCCGTGTACGTGCCCATGGCGAGCGCGGCGCGCATCAGCCGCTGCGGCACGAGCTCCGGGTCCGTCTGGACCACCGCCGCGGCCGTGGGCTTGCCGCCGCCGCGCTCCAGGTAGCCGGTGCGCACGCCCTCACCGCTGGCCCACACGTAGTGGTCCTCCAGCAGCGTGAGCTCCTGCCGGCGCACGCGCCCCTCTGAATCCACCAGGGACATCAGCTCCGCGCCGTCCGGGCACAGGTGCCAGACGGTGCGCAGCCCATTCTCGCCGGGCGGGCCTTCCACCGCGTGGACGCGATAGAGCGCCTGCACCGCAGTCTTCAACGTTTCCACGGAGGTTTCTGCCATGTGTGAACGAAGACTAGGTGCGAAGGTCCCAAAACGAAAGACGACCCACCGCCCGTCTGCCTGTCGGCCCCGCTCCCCTCGCACCTGGAGCCTCCCTACTGTTCACACCAGGAGGATTGAGCCATGGCCATCACCCTTCCTGATGAGCCCATCGAGACGCCCTTCGAGGTCCCCGCCAACCGCCCCGAAGTCACGGACGAACCCACCGACGCCTTCATGAAGGCGCAGGTGAGCTGGGATGGCTGGGCCGCGCACGGAGGCGGCCACGTCCCGGAAGACTACGCGTGGACTTCCAATCCCAAGGAGCGCCAGGACGAGCTGATGGGCGAATGGCCCGCCGAGTCATGAAGCCGCGTGCGCCCGCCCGCCCGCTGTGCTTAGCGTGCCTGCCCACATGAGCCGCTCCCGCGACAAAGGTGATGACTTCCACCGCCACTTCGAGGGCG
Source organism: Myxococcus sp. AB056 (assembly GCF_006547365.1). Taxonomy (NCBI): domain Bacteria; kingdom Pseudomonadati; phylum Myxococcota; class Myxococcia; order Myxococcales; family Myxococcaceae; genus Myxococcus; species Myxococcus sp. AB056. Next base: position 13,813 of record NZ_VHLB01000150.1, read on the forward strand.
CCCAGACGCTCGACGGCCTGCTGGACCTGGCCGGCAGCGGGCTGGACAGCGCCCAGGTCCTCGAACGCATGCGGGACGCCCGCGCCGAAGGCACGCCGCCCAGCGACGTCATCCCCGCGCTGTTCGACGAGGAGCCGCGCTTCCCCTCCCCCGAAATCGCCCGGCGCCTGTACCAGAACCTGCTGGGCCTCTGGGATTTGGTGGCGGAGGGAAAACACGTGCGGCTGGAAGACGAGGCCCGCC
>NZ_VHLB01000151.1:0-13880 GCF_006547365.1 Myxococcus sp. AB056
CTTCGATGGCGGCGCGCGGTGGGGCGGGTGTGCCGTTAGCGGAGGCGCCGCCCTGGCTGGCTGCGCTGCCTTTGGCGGTGTCCTGAGCGGTGTTGCTTTTGGCCGGGGTGGGGGCGCTCTTTGTCGTGGGATTGCCCTGGGCGGTGTTGCCTTTGACCGGGGCGGCGCTGCTTCCAGCACCGCTGGATTGAGCAGGTTTGCCTTTGGCGCTGGCAGTGCCCGCCTCCCGAGCGGAACGGTTGCCATTGCCGCTCGTGGACGTTTCAGCACCGTCCGGAGGCGCTCCAGGCCGCGTGGCATGCGTGGAGTCCGCCGCGCGCACGGCGGTCTCTCCATCCTCGCCGGACGGGGTGTCCTCGCCCTGGGACGGCGCAGTCCCATCCACCGGCGGCTGCGAGGCGTCTGCGTCTTCCGAGGACGCGGTGCGTCCATCCGGTACGCTCGCGGGTTCGGGCTCGGGGAGTCCGGCGCGGAGCCGGGCGATGGCGTCCTGGAGCGGCCCGAACGCGGGGGCCATGTCGGAGAACCGCTCGCGTGAGAGCTGGGCCAGGCGCTTCACCGCGACCGCCAGCGCATCCAGGGGCTCCGCGCTCACGGAGGCCTGGTCCACGGTGGGCAGGATGCGGCCCAGCCTGTCCACGAACCAGGCCACGGCGTTGGCCCGGCCGCGCAGCCGCTTCGCCTCCGGGAAGAGGTCCTGCCAGTAGCGCTCCGTCACCTCGGCGAGCACGGCCGTGCCGGTGGCCGCGCCGTCCAATCCTCGCGTGGCATACAGGCCATAGGCCATGTACGAGGCGAGCCAGAGGTCCTTGGTGGTGTGCTTCAGCAGCTCGCTGGCGCCCTCGACGACGTCATCCCAGCGCACGGCGTTGCTGGCCGGAGACTCCAACTTCGCGACTTCCAGCGCGACGGCCTCGTATGCGGGCTCGTGCTTCGCCTGCACGCCGGCCGGGGACGCCCCCGGCACGGGCTCGGCCCAGGGGAGGGCACGTTCACGAAGCTGTTCCAGGGTGGGAGGCATAGGCGTGGTGGGGCTTCAGCGCGAAAGCGTCTGCAACAGCTGTTCCAGGGTGGTGGACGGCGCGTCGATGACCTGCCGCGCAGAGGCCGTGAGGCCCTTGCGCGCGTTGTCGATGGCGGCGGGGCGCTCGGTGCGCAGCGGCCACACCTGGGCGCCCGGACGGCTGGGCTGAGCCAGCGCGAGGAAGAGGGCAGGGGAGGCCGCTCCCAGGCTGATGAGCAGCCGGGGCTTCTCGCCGTCGGACCAGAAGAAGGCCGGAGGCTGGTGCGTCCACTTGAGCAGTCGCGAGGACAGCTCCAGCCAGGCTACGGGGCCCACGTGCGTGGTCAGCGGACAGTCCAGGGTGACGCCAGCCGGTGACTGCTCCTTGCCGCGCTCGCCCGCGCACGCGGTGAGGAAGGTGTGCAGCGCGTAGTAGCGCCCACCTTCCGGGGTGCCTTCCACCACCGGGCCCAGCAGGTCCACGGTGTGGTGCTCCGCCAGCACGGCGTTGAGCAGCCGCTTCGCGAGGCTGTAGTCCCCCGGCCCTGGCAGGGGCAGCGCCGCCACACGCTCCAGCAGTTGTGGCACCTCCAACTCCGCGGCGGACTGGGCCAGCGCACCGGCGGCGCGCAGGAAGGGCTGGTACGCCTCCGGCGTCAACGCGAGCCGCGAGGCCGTCTCCGCCGAGGACACCTCGGTGAAGATGGCCAGCGGGAATGTCCGGCCCACGCTGTCCTGGCTGGGCGCCATCAACCCCACCAGCGCGTGCTTCTGGCCGGGCGCGGTGAAGACGAAACAGACGGGCTCGGCGGGCAGGTCCACCCGGGCTCTTCGCGAACGCTCCACACCCGCTTCCATCCAGCCGTAGAGCTGGAGGGCCAGCGGGGTGGCCGCGTTGTGGCGGATGAACTCGGCCTGTCGGGGCGTCTTGCCCAGCAGGCCGATGCGCGGCGACTGCACTGCCATGTCAATGAACCCTATCCGCCGCGATGGCCTGCGGCGCGCACTCGCCTTTGCGAGCGATGGTCGTCGGCGGCTGCAACCCCGGGTCACGGAAGATGGCCAGCAGCTTGGACGTGTTGCCCGACATCCCGAAGAACGGGTTGGCGGTGCGCTCCGGACGGAAGTCGATGGAGACCAGCGCGCCGTTCATCTCCTCGATTTCCCACGTCGCGGTGAAGTAGCGGCCGTCCGCGCTGGGCTCGATGCGCTTGACGCGCTCCAGCAGGCGGAACAGGCCCCAGTCACCCTCGGCCTCCAGCGTCGTCTCCGTGGAACCATCCGCGCTCTGCACGGTGATGCGGGCGCCGAGCTTGCCTGCCTGACCGGGCCAGATCATCGGCTTCCACACCGTGTCCGGGCCGTTTCGGTACGTCTCGTCCGTACCGTCGAGCGTCAGGGTGATGGATGAAATCTGCGACGCCATGCCGTCCGCGGAGACGCCCGGGCGCAGGCGCACCTGGAAGCGGACCAGCGGGTCCACCGTGTCGCCGCCGGGGAAGAGCGTGGTGGAGAGCGCGCCCGTCTTCTCGAGGAAGCCGAGCAGGTCAGGCCGGTACATGACGCCGCCCGAGGAGGTGAATTCCCACCGACGTCCGGTGGCCACCACGTCCTCCAGGAGCTGCTCCTTGACGAACTTGCGCACCAGGCCGCCTTCGGGGCGCAGGAACTCCGCGACCTCGGGCAGCGGCGCGTCCGCCTGCGACGCGCGGTCGAACGGGTACTTGCCCTTGAAGGCGCTGCTCCACGCCGTCACCACCTGGTCCTGCCACAGCTTGCTCTTGTTGCAGGCCACGCCCACGAACACCACCGAGCGCATCTCCTGGAACGGCGGCAGCAGCAGCCGCTCGAAAATGGCGACGTTGTCCGTCTGCTTGCGGACCATCATCTCCACGTTGTTGCGGGTGGACTCAATCTTGTCCAGCAGCAGGCCGGACTCGGCCGGCTTGTCCTTCACCGCCAGCAGCGTCGTCTGGACGGTGGCCAGCTGGTCTTCATACGAATCCAGCGCCGTCAGGGACTCCTCGCCGTCCTCCGTCTTGGAGGTCTCCGTGGCGAAGCGGATGAGCGAGGCGAACTCGCGCTCCAGGTCGCGGGCCGTGACTTCCTGGGCGCCGGAAGGTGAGTTGGCGTTCAGTAGCTCGCGCTTCTGCGGCACGTCCTTCCCGGGCTCCGAGCCGAACAGCTTCCCCGCCTTGGCCAGGAAGCCCGTGTCGGCCTCCGCCGCCTTGGCGTCGCGCTTGTCGAGCACCACGTTGTACGTGAGCGCGCGGAACAGCCGCCCGTAGGGCTTGGGCTTGCCGCGCGTCAGGTTCGTCAGCAGGCTCTCCATCTGCGTCAGGTTCTCCGGTGCCTGCACGCGGATGGAGCCGAGGAAGTCCTTCCACTCCTGGGTGTAGGCCTCGAAGTAGCGGGTGCGCAGCTCGCGCCGCGAGCTCACCGTGTCCACCTTCTCATCGCGGTCCAGCACCCACGACTGCTGGTCCTGGAAGGCCAGGTCCAGCCGCTCGCGGATGACGTCGTCGTAGGCCTTGCGCGTGAAGGCGCCCCGCACGCGCGAGGTGGCGCTCATCTGCGGCACCGAGCCCACGAGCTGCTCCAGCGTCACGTCCGGGTACGCGCCGCTCATGTTGGCCACCAGCTGCGCCAGCTCCAGCCGCACCAGGGGCACGTTGTTGAGCGAGCGGCGCGCCGACTGCACCACGCCGGTGACGCGGCTGAAGGCGATGCGCTGCTCGCGCGCAGGCTTCTGCTCCTCGGGGAGCATCTGCTCGTTGGCGAGCATCAGCAGGAACGTCTCCGCGTGGTTCGCCACCGCCCGCTCGTCCACCGCGTCGCCCCGCACGCGCTTCCAGTGCTTGACGATTTCGTCCTGGAGCCACTTGCGCTGCAGCTCGTCCAGCTCCGGCTCGCGCGGGTCGCGGGGCGTGGTCACCAGCAGGTACATCTTCAAGTCGTCGAAGTACTGGCGGTACGCGTCGAAGTGCTTGCTGTAGTCCTCGTCGCTGCGCACCGTCAGCAGGTCCGGGTTCTTCCCGAAGCTGTCCAGGCGCTGCTGGATGAGCTCGAACTGCTTGCCGAGCAGCACCCGGCGCAGCGCCGCGTTGTAGAACTGGCGCGCCTGCGGCAGCAGCTTCTGGCCCTGGTAGAGGCCGAAGCGCATGAACACCGGAGCGCTGCCTTCCTCGTACTCCGTCAGCTCCTGGAGCCGGTTGCGCAGCGGAATCAGGTCCTCGACGCGGCGGATGTCGTCACGCGGGTCCAGATTTACGCTGGTGATGGCCTCGGTGACGGCCTCCGCCATGTTGCGGTTCTTGAAGAAGGACACCGTGGGCAGCGACAACAGCAGCACCGTGGCGGCGGAGGCCGCGCTGGCCAATATCATCCGCTGGCGGCGCACCCTCGCTTCCTCCAGCGAGCTGCGCACCGCCACCTGCTGGTCCTGGAACATCACCTTGGTGAAGACGTCCCAGAGGAAGTAGCTGCGGCCGTCCGTGGCGCCATCCGTCTGCGCGCGGCCGTTGGTGCTGCCGAAAATCTCCGCGGCGGACGGGGACACCTTGTCCACCGGGCGCAGCTCCTGCGTGCCGCTGTTGAAGTACAGGCCGCGGAAGACGGGCGTGTCCTGGAACACGTTCTCCAGGAAGAGCGGCTGGAGGAACTCCGCCAGGTTCTTCCGGAGCGCGTCGAACTTCTGCGGGAAGCCGTAGATCTTCTCGCGCGTCTCCAGCCGGCGCTCCTGGCCCAGCCGGCGCAGCGAGCGCTGCTCCAGCACGGAGAGCATCTGGTCGAAGCGCTCGCGGAACAGGTCCGTGCTCGCCTCGCGCTGCTGCTCCAGCGGCACGGTGAAGCCCCAGATCTGCCCGCGCTCCACGCGCGACAGGTCGGAGAACATCTCCACGAAGCCGGGCAGCAGGTCGCACTTGGTGATCATCACGTACACCGGCACCAGCATCTTCAGCCGGGTCGTGATTTCATCCAGGCGCTCGCGGATGGTCTGCCCCATCTCCCCCACGGCCTGCGGGTCCGCGTTCAGCAGCTCGCTGACGCTGATGGCCACGATGAGGCCGTTGATGGGACGGCTGGGGCGGTGCTTCGCCACCGTGTCCAGGAAGGCCAGCCACTCCGGCCGGTCCTCCTCGGCGCTGGTGTAGCGGCCGGCCGTGTCCAGCAGCACGGCCTCATTGGTCAGCCACCAGTCGCAGTTGCGCGTGCCGCCCACGCCGCGCACGCCGCCGCGCGCGGAGAGATACGGGAACTTCAGCCCGGAGTTGCGCAGCGCGGTGCTCTTGCCGGCGCCCGGAGGGCCGACGATGAGGTACCAGGGCAGCACCGCCAGCGCGTCCTTGCCACCGCGCGCCAGCTTGGAGGCCTTGAGAGCCTCCACCGCCTTGGTGAACTCCGACTGCATGGCCTTGATTTCAGGCTGCAGGTCCGGCCGCACGGTGGTGGCCTGCTCATCCGCCTGCGCCGCCAGCGCGCCCTCCAGCTTCTTGGCGGCGGCACGCGCGCGGATGCGCTTGACCAGCCACACCACGCCGGCGGCCAGCATGCCCGCGAGCGCGGCGACGATGGCCGCCTGCTGCATGGAGAGGCCCAGGTAGGTCATCAGGGCGAACATCGGCGCGCCGATGCCCAACAGCGGTAACAGGTACGCCATCACTGCGCCCCTCCCGCTGCCTGCGTCTGGCTGGCGCTCGTCGCCGTGTTGCGGGCCGCGTGGACCTCGATGCGGCTTCTCAGCTCACCGACCTTGTCGTTGAGGAAGAACTGCAGCACGCCGTAGAACAGGACGGCCACCGCGAGCGCCCCGGCGGAGATGCCCACCATTGACGCCTTCTTGCGCTTGGACAGCAGTGATTCGGTGGGCCGGTCCCCGTGCGGCGACAGCACGTCGAAGTCGAAGGGCCGCGCGCGCTCCAGGTCCTTCTGCACCGTGTCGATGAGCGTCATCAGCTCCAGCTCGCCGCCGCGGATGCGGTAGCGGCCCTGGAAGCCGAAGAGCATGCACAGGTAGTAGACCTGCAACACCTCGTGCCGGTGCGGGTCCTTTCGCACGGTGTTGAGGCGCGCGAAAAAGCCGTCGCCGGCGACGTTCTCGTTGAAGTAGTGGAGCTGGAGGGGCATCCAGAGCTGTCGGTACTCCTCCGGGCGGCCCAGGACGACCTCGTCGATGAGCGCCACCAGCGCGTAGGCCATGTCCTGGGCGTCCTGATGGCTGAAGCCCAGCACGGCGGCGCGGCGCAGCGTCTCGTCCACCACGCCGCGCAGGCGGTGGTGCAGCGTCTCGGGCGGCGGCACCGCCGAGGCTTCGGAGCCGCGCAACTGGATGGCGGCGTCGAAACAATCCTTCGTGGCTTCGGTGACTCGGTCCATGGGCGGCTCGGGGCGTCAGCGATTGGCGGTGGGAACCGCGAGCAGTTCCACGGTCGTTCGGCTCGCGTCGAACGGCTGCGGGAGGTAGATGGCGAGATTGCGGTCCCGCATCACATTCCTCCAGTAGCCGTCATTCATGGAGAGGCTGAAGTAGACGGTGCCCGGCTGCACGGGGACCTCGGGCGGCGGCCGGTACGTCACCGCCAGCGGCACACCGGGCGCGGCGGCCTGCACCAGCGCGCGGATGTCCTCCCAGGCGGCCACCTTCGACAGCTTGGGGAGCTGCTCGGCCACCACGCGTTCCGGCAGCTCGCTGCGCACCGCGAGGATGAAGTGGCCGCAGCGCTCCAGCCGGTCGTCCTCCAGCCGGCCGCGGAACATGCCGTCTGCGCCCGCCGTCAGGTCCACCGACAGGCACTGCTCCAGCGCCACCGCGCGCATCAGCTCGGAGAGGCGGCGGAACAGCTCCTCGAAGGTGGCGCGCAGGTTGGTGAACTGGAAGGTGGGCAGCGTGGACGGGTCCGCGCTGACGGAGAAGGTGCACAGTTGCCCCGCGCACTGCGCCAGCGCCAGGTACAAGTCCCTGGGCCGCAGGTTGCCCGCGTCCAGCGCGTGCTGGAGGAAGGGGATGGTGCCGTTGAGCGCGTTGAGCTCCAGGAAGAGCGTCACGTCGCCCGCGGTGAACTCCAGCGCCGAGGCGTCCCGGTGCCGCCGCCGCGAGGACAACTGCCGCTGCTTGGACACCATCAGCCGCAACATCGTCCGCAGCTCGTTCATGACGAACGGGGACGCGTCGATGCGCAGGCACGGCGGGATGAAGGACTCCACCAGCATCAAGTTGCCGGAGCGGTCGCGGGACAGCTCGCACAGCTTGATGGACTCGAAGTCGTCGCGCGGCTCGGTGCCGAACAGCAGCCGCACGTTGCGCTGACCGAAGGCCACCTGCGAGATGGAGGTGGAGGCCGTCAAATCACTGACGGGGCGGGAGGCGGGCGTGTAGCGCGGGCTGCTGCCCAGCCGCTCTCCGCTGCCGAAGCTCTCCACGCCGCTGCGCTCGCGCGGCACGCCCAGGTACACGTCCAGGGTGCGCTGGGCGGGCGGGAAGTAGCCATCCGCGGGCCGAGCGGGCGGCGCCTCCGCGTCTCCGGACTCGAAGGAGACCGGAAGACCGTCGGGGAGGATGCCGGTGAAGTGGGTCAGCTGCACCTGGCCGGCGCGCAGCGCCTCCATGTCGAACTCCAGGGCGACGACGCCCCAGGGATACGGTTCGAGCGAGGCCAGCCGCTGATCCAGCAGTTGCTCGTGGTAGAGGTCCTGCTGCTGGAGGTGGTGGGGGCTCATGAACATGCCCTCCGACCAGACGACTCGCTGCACGGACTTCATACACCTCTCCGCGGCGACACGCCGTCGCCTGCTTGGGGTTGGAGTCGAGGCTCCGGCGCCTGCGTCATGGGCCGGAACATCAGGTCAATCTGATAGCCTTGCAGCCGGTAGCGGAAGACCTCGTCCCCCGGCTTCGGGTCGCCCTGGTCACCCGCGGGGCGCTCCACGCAGCGCGCTTCCTCCACCACGGGGAGCGCCGCCACCGTCCGCCACGAATAGCCCAGCGGCTGCCGGAAGTGCCCCATGGCCAGGACGAAGCGGGCCTTCGGATCACGCTGCACCCAGCGCTTCACCTGGCGGCCGGGCGGAATCACCAGCTCGGCCACCTGGAGCAGGTCCTCCTTGAGGAACTCCTCCGGCTTGCCCCACAGGTCCTTGAAGCCCGCGCGCTCCAGCCGGACGCTGTCCTTGAGCTGGACGATCTGCACCACGGTGGGCAGCGAGCGCCCGCGCGCGTCGGGATTGAGCTGCTCCGACGCATCCACCACCACCTGGAACGGCGGCGGCGTCTCACACGCCTGGGGCACACGCTTCACGCAGCCCGCGCTCCCGCTCAAGGCGGCCGCGAGCGCGATGACCACACCCCACCGGAGGTTCCGGCCGGCATTCCACACCCGACCGGCGCCTGTGTGTCCTAGCGCCAAGATTCGTATTCCTTGAAAGAACGCACGGGTCCTTACAACTTCCGTGCGAAGCGTAAACTGCCAGACAGGACGGACAGGATTCAAGCCACCCCCCAGATGGCGGTTCTCTGTCTGCTCCTAGTTCTCGGAAATCTTGGAGCCCTTGATGACGACGTCGCCTGTCGCGGTGACCTCGATCTTGGCGCCCTTGATGACCACGTCCCCGTTCTTCTTCACCTGGAGCGTGGCGGAGCCGACCTTGAGGGTGAACTGCTCCTGGGCAACCAGTGAGATTTCCTTGGCGGACAGGGTGTAGGCGTCCTTGGCGGCGTGGTTCACCTTGCCGGCCACGCTGACCAGCATGTCCTTGTCCACCTTGAGCGTGCGGGACTTACCCACCTCTTCGGAGAGGTCCCCGCCCACCTGGAGCGTGCGGGCGCCCTTGACCGTCTCGGACTTCTTGGCACCGACGACCTCCACCTTGGCGCCGCCCACCTGTTCGGACTTGAGGCCGCCCACCAGCTCGTTGAAGGCGGCACCCACGGTGACGGCGAGCGCGCCGCCCACGTTGAGCATCTTCCCCAGGGCCACCGTCTCCGCGGAGGCCATGGCCACCGTGAGGGCCTGGTTGCCGCTGACGCTGATGGACTGGTCCCCGGCCACCGCTTCGGTGTGGTTGCCGCCCACGGTGGTGGAGCGGTTCTGCGTGACGGCCAGCGTCTGGTTGCCGGTGACGGTGCTGTCGTCGTTCTTCTTCACCAGCAGGGCCTGGTTGCCCTCGATGACGCGGGAGCGGTCCTTGCGCACCAGCAACGTCTCGTTGCCGCGGATCTCCTGCGTCTTGTCGTTCTCCACGACGATGTTGAAGTCCTTCTGCGCGTGCAGATAGACGAGCTCGCTGCCGGCCGCGTCCTCGAAGCGCAGCTCGTTGGAGCCCGCGCCGCCGGGGCTGGAGCTGGAGCGCAGCGTGCTCTGCGTCTTGTTGCCGGGCAGGTCGATGGGCGTCGGATTCGCCCCGTTGTAGACGCTGCCGGTGACGATGGGCCGGTCCGGGTCGCCCTCGAGGAACTCGACGACGACCTCATGGCCGATGCGCGGCAGGTACAGGGCGCCCCATCCCGGGCCCGCCCAGGCCTGGCTGACGCGGATCCAGCAGGAGCTCTTGTCGTTGTTCTTGCCCTCGCGGTCCCAGTGGAACTGGACCTTGATGCGGCCGTGCTCGTCGGTGTGGATCTCCTCACCGCTGGGGCCCACCACGATGGCCGTCTGCGCGCCCGGAATCACCGGCCGGGGCGTCACGCGCGGCGGGCGGAAGGGCACCTCCGCGGGCTGGCAGAGGAATTCGTTGCGGTAGTCCTCCCGGCTGCGCAGGGAGCCCTGCTCGATGCTCAGCGCCTCCGACTGGTGGCCCAGGTGCCGCACGGAGACGGGCAGGTACTTGCGGTTGGCGGACTCGTCCGGGTGGTCCGCCAGCTCGAAGGAGTGGCCCACGCAGATGCGGCGGCTGTAGCTGGCGCCCGTTACCGTCTCCGCCCGAGCGCGCAGCTCCTCCAGGCGCACCTTCGCCAGGCTGCGGCCGGGCGCGGGCTCTTCATAGCGGCCGGGGTAGTCGTAGATTTCGAGCGCGGCCTCGCCGTCCTCCGCCTCGGAGCTGGCACCCAGGTCCTGGGCGGGACGCAGGAAATTGTAGTCGCGCAGGGCCACCGCGCCGGGCTGCACCTCCATGCGGGAGACCAGCTCGTGGACGTACTCCTGCGAGGCAACCATCTGGCTGCGCTCGCGGAAGACGAGCTTGGATTCGCCTTGCATCTCGGGATTGGCGGAGGCGCCGTCGCCAATCACCATCATGTGGGCGTCCTCGCCGTGCTCGAAGAAGTAGAAGATGCCTTCTTCCTCCAGGAGGCGGGACACGAAGTCGAGGTCGGACTCGCGGTACTGCACGCAGTAGTCGCGCTTGGGGTACGTGCCGGTGAGCGCCAGCCGGTGCTCCACCTTGGCCTCGTCCAGCACCTTGTGGACGATGTCCGGGACGGTCATCTCCTGGTAGATGCGGCTCTTGCGGCGGTGCCGGAGCGTCCACAGCCGCGGCACCACGGTGGCGCGGTAGCGGCGGCGCTCCGGGCCATTGCCTTCATCCCACCGTGACATGCGCGACACGATGCCGTGGAAGAAGCGCGCGGTGCCGTCTCCGAGCATGATGGTGAGCCGCGCGTCCTGACCCAGCAGCGCCTTCTCATCCACGTCCACGTCCGGCCGGGCGGCCAGCGCCACCTCCACCGCGTAAGGCTGGGACAGCGTCTCCTCGGCTTCAAATCCAAGGACGGCCAGCTCTCCGGCGGTGAAGGAACCTGCCTGGAACTCGAACTCAGCCTGGTTGGCTTTCAAGGCGGCGTTCGCGATCATCCACGGTCCCCCAGCGCGGGGCCTCGTCCATCAGGATTTGGCCCGATTGTGGTGCGGCAGCATGCCACGAATTGGCGTACCAGGGGGGCCTGACACGAAATTTTCATTGCGGACGTCCGCTGGCACTGGGGCCACCCCATTCCAGGTCGGACTTCGGTGTAGAGTGGAAAAGGGGGGCTGGCTTGAAACTGCGGGTCTTCCCGGGGTACCCAGACGGCTTCGGGGAGAACCATGAGAAGAAAAGAGCTCCTGCACCGCGGGCTCGCGCTGGCACTCGCGCTGACGTCGCTGTCCGCCGGGGCGCAGGAAGCACCCGTGTTGCGAGGCTTCGACCTGGAGCGCCTGGAGCTGAATCCCGGCGCGGAGGGCTCGCTCCTCGTCGGCATGGGTGAACTGCTTCCCGTGGGGGCGTTCCGCGCGACGGTGATGATGCACTACGCGCATCAGCCGCTCGTCTACATGGACAACCTCATTCGCGAGCAGTCCGAGGTGGCCATCGTCTCTGGACGCACCACGGCGCATCTGGCCGCCGCGTATGCCCCGTTGGACTGGCTTCAGGTGGGCTTGCAGGTTCCCATGGTGGCGTTCCAGGGCGGCGATGACGTTGGCATGGCGCGTTATGGGATTGCCGTGCCCGCCAGTCAGGCGCTGTCCACGCCGGTGGTGAGCGCGCGCTTCGGCTTGCTGCGGCAGACGGAAGCGGGTGGGGTGGACCTGGCCTTGGATGTGGCGGCGGGGCTGCCGCTGGGCAGCGAGGGGGCCTTTGCCCGCGATGATGGCGGGCTCCGCCTGTCGCCGCGGGTGATGGTGGGACGGCACTTCGGCTTCATCCGCGCGGGCCTGGAGGTTGGTTATCTGCAGCGCCCGCGCGTGCTGCTGACGGACCGCACGGGCGAAACCGAGGATGAGGTGGGCCAGGAGTTGCGCCTGGGCGTGGCGTTGGCCACGACGGGCAAGCGGCTGCGCTGGGAGCTCAACGTGCGGGGCATGGTGCCGCTGACGGAGCAGCCGACATCGGTGGAGTTGCTTCCTGGCGCTCGTTACCTGGTGGGCTCGTCGCTGGAGATGTTCGCGCTGGCGGGCGTGGGCGTGGGCGCGGCGCCCGGCACGCCGCTGTTCCGGCTGATGGTGGGCGGGGCTTTCGGCAACGTGACGCCGCCGCGGGGCCCGGGTGAGTCCTCGGTCCGGTGTGAGATGGGGTTGCCGCCCGAGGCGAAGATTCAAGAGTGCCCGGACATGGACGAGGACGGCGACGGCGTGCGTAACGCCGACGACAAGTGTCCGCTGGTGCCGGGAGATGTGGCGCGCCAGGGCTGCTCGGCGCAGGACACGGACGGCGACGGAATCGAAGACATGTTGGACGGCTGCCCGTTGGAGCACGGTCCCGCCGCGCGCCAGGGCTGCCCGATTCCGGACCAGGACGGTGACGAGGTCCCCGACGAAATCGACAGTTGCCCGTCGGACCCGGGGCCTGCGGACAACCGGGGCTGCCCGGTGCGGGACACGGACGGCGACGGCATCGACAACGACAAGGACGAGTGCCCGAACGAGGCCGGTCCCATCGAGCGCAATGGCTGCCCGGAGTCGGACACGGACAAGGATGGCGTGCCCAACCGCGCGGACAGTTGTGTGAATGAGCCGGGGGACGCCAAGAACCTGGGCTGCCCGCTGCACATCCTTCCGCTGGTGGAGATTCGTCCGGACCGCCTGGTGGTGATGGGCAAGGTCTTCTTCGAGCCGACGCAGGCACGCATCCAGAAGCGCTCCTATGAATTGCTGGACTGGGTGGCGCGCGTCATCCGGGAGCACCCGGAGATTCCGCTCGTCGTGGTGGGCGCGCACACGGACGACCGGGGCTTCCCCGACGACAACCGCCGCCTGTCGCAGGGGCGTGCGGAGGCCGTGCGCCAGTACCTCATCGGCCGGGACATCGCGCCCGAGCGGCTGAAGGCCCTGGGCTACGGCCAGGAGCGCCCCATCGACAGCAACGCGACGTCGAACGGCCGTGAGAACAACCGCCGCGTGGAGTTCCTGCTGGCGGACCCACAGCAAGACAAGTCCGGGCGCGGTCAGCGCTGACGTGCGCCTCCGCGGAGAACCATCTCGATGAGAACGAATGCTCTGACGAAGGCGCTGATGGTGGCCGTGGGGCTCTGGGCCCTGCCGGCCCTGCCGGGCCCGGATACCTATCTGGTGGGGAATGGCCAGGATGGCGCCCGGAATATCGGCGGCGGGTCGGGTGGCACGGTCATCAACAACTACGCCCAGGTCCTGGCACCGGTGGCACCGGGTGACATGACCATCAAGACATCACTGGCGACCGGCACGTCCGAGACACCCCCCATCCTCGACTTCAGTGGGCCGAGGGGGGGCACCGACACCGAGGGTGACCTGGTGTTGATCATCCAGACCACCGGGGTGGTGCCAGTGACGGTGCCGGGCAACTCCGGGCCCATCTACCTCGAAGGAGGAGCCGTGGGCCGGTGGGAGCTGGCACGTCTGACAAACGTCACCACGGACGAGGAAGAGGAGGAACTCACCCTGACGCTGGACCGGCCGCTAAAGCACTCCTACGCGGCGGAAGTCACGCAGGTGGTCCGGGTGCCGGAGTTCACGACGCTGACCGTGAGCGCCAACGCGAAGGTGCGCGCCAAGGCCTGGGACCCTGAGAGCCGGACTGGTGGCATCCTGGCTTTCGTGGCGAATGGGGCCGTGACCCTGAACAGTGGCAGTGAACTCAGCGCGGAGGGGGCGGGGTTCCGGGGGGGCAAGTACGAAGCCGACACGGTGCTCAACGGGCAGACCCCGTATGTCGGTTGCCCTGTGGGTTCAGATCCCATCGAGACGAAAGCGAGGTCGGGCGAGGGCATCGACGTGACGCACCCCAATGCGCGGGGCGTTGAAAACGTCGCCAATGGTGGCGGTGGTGGCGTCTGTGTCCGAGCAGGCGGCGGCGGCGGCGGGAACGCGGGAGCTGGCGGTTGGGGAGGGAACGCGTCCGACGGAGGACGACAAGTGGCGAGGGGGGCTGGCGGCGCGGCCCTGAGCTTCTCACCGCTGACGCATCTGCTCATGGGCGGAGGAGGCGGGGC
>NZ_VHLB01000152.1:0-13860 GCF_006547365.1 Myxococcus sp. AB056
GGGGTGGGGTTGGGCTCCGACTACGACGGAATGGTGCCGCTTCCCCGTGGCATGAAGGATGTCACCGGGTTGCCTTTGCTCACCGAGGCGCTGTTGCGCCGCCATCCACCGTCCTGGGTGGAACGCGTCATGGGTGGAAACTTCCGTCGTTTCTTCCAGGAGACATTGGGTGGTTGACCGGCGGCGGGACGCTCGAAATATTGGCTGGTGCCCATGAACCGCTCACTTTTCGCACTCGTCCCGTTGGTTGGCTCTCTGCTCCTCGCTGGTTGTGGCCCGAGCGCAGGAGGCGACTGCGACGGAGGCGGCTTCGTCTGTCAGGAGCGGGTGCTGGCGCTGGAGTGCCGGGGCGGCACCTGGCGTGAGTTGCCCTGCCGGGGTCCTCTGGGCTGCCGTGAAACGTCGGAGGCCGTGCGGTGTGATACGTCCAACAACGTCGCGGGAGACGCCTGTGCCTCCAGCGCCGAGGGCACGGGGCTGTGCCGCGCGGACGGCCAGGCCGTGTTGGAGTGCCGCCAGGGCGTGTTGACGGAGACGGCGACCTGTTCCGCCTGCACGGTGGAAAACAGCCAGGTGACGTGCCAGCCCTGAGGTTGGCGCTGGCCGGGGTGTCAGGTCCCTCGCCTCGAATCGTGTGGTAGCTTCGGCGCGCCGCTCGCGGGACTCCGATGCGACTTCCGATTCAAGCCTTTGGAGCCTGACCCGCGGTCGTTTCACTCTTCCCCGAGCGGCGCTTCCTTTCCCAAGCCCGGGTGCCCGGGGAGGACGTGCACAGGATGGCCGCACTGGCGGAAGCCCGAGTCGAGCAGGTCGCCCGCGAAGACCTGGTGATGTTCGTCAACGCCTGCTTCTCCTGCACGGGGCAGCGGGAGTTCTACGGCGACGCGCGCGGCCAGTCCGTCTCCATCGAGTTCCTGCACCAGTACATTTTGGGCAACTACCGCCGGCTGTATGCACGGACGCTCGCGGCGGGCATCAACCACTTCAATCAAGCGCAGATCATCCTCAACCTGCTCGCCAGTGGCAGCCCAGCGGATGCCCGGGACAAGGCGGAGGAGGGCGCGCTCATCGCCGCCGCGCTGCGCGCCCTGCCGCCCCAGCGGGCCTTCCGTGTCCTGGGGTCCCTGCGCGGCCGGCGCATCAACAACCGCCGGGCGCGCGCGATTGCTCGGGACTTCGTGCGCGGTCGCGCCAACCTGGCCTTCGACGCCGTGAAGTACCGCTCCAAGCTGCGCGCCGCCGTGTCCCACGGACACCTGAAGCTGGAGGGAGAGCTGGGGCTGTTCCTCTTCCGAGGCTGGAAGAAGCGCTCCTTCACCCATCCCTTGCTGGAGACCTTTCGCCGCGCGCACTACACCCACGAGGCCCTGTACGAGCTGCCGTACACGGTGGCGGAGGGCCTGGCGGTGAAGCACGGCATCTCCCGCGAGGTGTTCCTCCGGCGCATCGAGCCGCGCCTCACGGCAGCGGAGCGCCTGCGCCTGCAAGAATCCGCGGCGCGTGAGCGCGGGACGCCGCCCCCGGTGGACCTGGGGCGGGCATCCCTGACGAAGCTGGCGCTGTATGTCCTGGCCCTGTCGCCGGAGGTTCGCCGGGAGCGCCACGCGGAGCTGCACGCCGCGCTGGAGCAGGCCGCGTCCCGCGTCTTGCGCAGGGCCCCGTCGCCGTTGCAGCGGGTGGCCGCGATTCTGGACAACAGCTATTCGTCGTCCGGGTCGCTGGAGAAGCGCCGCCGTCCGCTCGGTGTGGCACTGGCCACGCACTACCTGCTGTCCACTGCCGCCCGGGAGTACCGCGCGTGGTGGACGTGCCCGGTGGAGGAGCCGCTGCTCGTCAGTGCGCGAGGGCAGACGGACATCGCCACGCCGTTGTTGGAGGCGTTGGCCTGGGGCGCCGACCTGGTGGTCATTGTCTCCGACGGCTACGACAATGACCCGCCCAAGGCGGTGGCCGAGCTGACGCGCGTATTCCGCTCGAAGCTCGACCCGGAGCGTCACACGGCGCTGGTCCACGTCAATCCGGTGTTCGATTCGGAGGGGTATGCCCCCCGTTCTTTCGGTGCGGCCGTGCCCACGGTGGGGGTCCGGGACGCGGAGGACGTGCCCACGGTGCTGGGCTTCGCGCGCTTCGCGGAGGGGGTGGCGTCGCTCTCCGAGCTGGAGGCCTACCTCGCGTCGCGCGTGGGCGCGATGTTGCAGCGGGGCGCTGGGGGCTCGCAGGGCCATGACGAGGGGCGCCGTCAGGATGCGCCGCCGGCGGAGGAGGGCGAATCATGACGGACGCACGGCTCATTCAACGGCTGGAGCCCGCGGGCTTGCGGTTGGCTCCGTCTCAGGTCTGGGGCGGCATCCGGCTGGTGCCAGTCTTGAGGGACGAGGTGCGTGGCGACCTCCGCATGACCTTGCGGACGTACGACGACGTGGCCGCGGTCGTCTCGGTGAAGGGTGGGCTGAAAGAGCCTGGCCTCAAGTACATCTCGTATGTTCCTCACGGCCTGGTCATGACGTGGGGAAACCGTCAGGCGGAAGCCGTCTATGGAACGCAGTTGCAACCCGAGGACGGGAAGCGCCTGAAGGCGGACCCCTTCTCCATCCGGCTGCTGCACCGGATGGTGCACCGTGAAGACCGCCGCCAGCTTCGGATGCTCCCGTTGCATCTGGCCATGGAGGGCTTCCTGTCCTTGCAGTTCGGTGGGCCGGAGACTGCCTGGGCCGAGTATTCACGCGAGGGCTTCTCGCGAGGCCTGGACCCTCGGTCCGAGAGCTCGGTCCCTGGGTGGGCTTCGCCCATGCTGGATGGGGCGCTGCGCACCTTCGAAATCCATCCACAGCAGGTGGGCCTGCTGCTGTTCAACGCGGACGTGTTGCTGTCGGCCTTCGTCGTCGCGCACCCGGATGACTACCGCGCGCTCCACAGGACATTGGTGGAGGACTTCTATGGCGACCTGCTGCTCCAGTATGGATTCCTGGGGGACGCGCCCGAACTGGGACTCACCCTGGATGATGCTCGGGTGTCCAGCTTGGAGGACTTGCGCAACGAGGTGCACCGCATGCGCCAGGACTGGGCTGACTTCCACGGTTTCATGGCCGGGAGCCTCTTCGGTGCCAGCATGTCGTCCACCCGTGTCTACAAGGCGGGCGGTTTTCTCCTCCAGCGCTTCCACACCTCGCTGGATCCAGCAGAGGAGAACCACATCGGCGAGGCCATCGTCGGTACGGACGGCACTCTGGAGTACCTCAAGACGTATCGCTTGTCGGCGGCACAGACGCGCCGGGCTTACCTGCTGTCACAGCTTGCCCAGTGCGACTGGCATCTGGAGGACACGGCGGAGCGTCTGCGCACCACGGTCAGCGACCTGTCCCTCCGCCTGCGAAACGCCGGATTCGGCTATCTCCTCAAGGACTCCGTCCTCGAAGCCGCCCAGCGGAAGCATCCCCGCTGAGCACTCGCGCGGCGGTGTTACTCCTCGGGCTTCGCGGGTGGCGG
Source organism: Myxococcus sp. AB056 (assembly GCF_006547365.1). Lineage (NCBI taxonomy): Bacteria > Pseudomonadati > Myxococcota > Myxococcia > Myxococcales > Myxococcaceae > Myxococcus > Myxococcus sp. AB056. The sequence continues at coordinate 3,487 of NZ_VHLB01000152.1, forward strand.
CGGCGCATAGCCTGCGGCGGCCATCCGCTGCCCGCTGCGCTGATACATCTCCGCGGGCATGTCCTGTACGCCGGTGCCGTCAATCCATCGATTGTAGAAGTTGAAGAGCGCGCACACCGTCACGGTGTCGAAGAGGGCTTCGTCTGTCCACCCGGCGTCCTTCAAGCGTGCGATGTCCTCCCGTCCCACCTGCGCCGCACGGTGGTTGAGGGTGTCCACGAAGGCAAAGAGGGCCTTCTCGGCCTCGGAGATGGGGGCTGTCGCCACGTCCTCCAGGACCGCTTTCACCAGGTCGGGATTGCCCAGCAGTTCCGCCGCGACCGCGGCGTGAGAGCCCGTTCAAAACAAGCATTGGTTGCCGCGCGACGTGTACGCGGCAATCAGCTCTCTCAGTCCGGGCGACAGCGGGGAAGGGCCCCGCATGACCTCATGGGTGAAGCGGGACAGGGCCTCGCCCAATCGCGGTTTGTACGCGAACAGGTGCCAGATCTGCGGGACGGGAGAGCCCACCTCTCGGGCCATGCGAATCAGCCGGCCGTAGTGGCCATCGGATTCGCGGTCCTCGACGTCCTTCAGATGCATGCGGTCCACGGCACCCTCGGCGGCAGCGAGCTGGAATGTCCAGCCCGCATGCTCGCATGGGCCACGGCGTGCCACCAGCCTGCACTCAGGCGCTGGGGCCCTGAAGCGACGTCAGGAAGGCATCCAGCACGGCGTTGACCCGCTCGGGCTGTTCCTGGTTGGCCAGGTGCCCCGCATCCGGAATGACCTCCAGCTTCGCTCCGGAGATGAGTCCGGCGATTTCCTTCGCCTTGGCCGGCGGGGTGAGGGCGTCGTGCTCGCCCACGATGACGAGAGCCGGGCCCGCGTACCGCGCCAGCATGTCCTTGCTGTCCGGACGCAGGGCCATGCCGCGCAGCGCGGCCGCGACGCTCGCGGGGGAGGCCGCGCGCATCAGTGCCGCCACTTCCTGGGCCACCGGTGAGTCCGGTCCCGCGGCCACCATCTTGGGAAGCATGGCCTGGATGATGGGCTCCACGCCGACCTCCAGCGCCTGTGTCGCGGAGGTCTCCCGGCGCGCCTTGCCCTCCGCGTCGTCCGCGGTGGCCTGCGTATCCATCAACACCAGCCCACTGACGCGCCCAGCGTCCTCGCGCAGCAGGGCCATGGCGGCGTAGCCCCCCATGGACACTCCACCCACCACCACGGTGTCCAGATTCAGCGCGTCCAGCAGCGACAGCGCGTCACGCGCGATGCGGGACATCTCCGTGGGGCCTTCGCCCAGCGCGCTCTCACCGAAGCCTCGGATGTCCGGGATGATGAAGCGGTAGCGCCCCGACAGCGCCTTCACCTGTTTGTCGAAGGTGCTGCCATTCAGCGGAAACGCATGCAGCAGCAGCACGGGTGGGCCCTTGCCCTCGTCTCGGTAGTGCAGGGGGACGCCATCCACGGTGACGGTCAGCATGTTTCCTCTCCTCGCGGAACTGTCAGAACCACTCTTTGTGCTTGAACCAGAAGACCATCCCCACCGGCAGCCCGAGAATCGACGCCCACATCAGGTACCAGGCGCCGTTCGTGTAGAGCCGGTCGAAGTTCTGCCCGAAGAAGCCGACGATGCAGGACAGCGGCAGGAAGATGGTGGCGAAGATGGTGAGCTGCTTGGAGATATCGTTCGTTTTGTTGGCCACCATGGACAGGTAGCCGTCAATCACGTTGCCGATGATGTCGCGCCCGGCATCAATCTGCTCGTACAGCCGCACCAGATGGTCGTACACGTCACGGAAGTAGAGCGTCGTCTTCTCGTGGACATGGGAGATGCCTCGCCGGGACAGCAAGCCCACCACGTCGCGCTGGGGCGACAGCACCCGCCGGAACGTCACGAGCATCCGCTTCATGGCGAAGATGCGTTGCAGGTGGGACTTCTCCGGCTTGTCGAAGATGGCGGCCTCCAGGTCCTCGAGCTCGTCACTGAATGTGTCGAGGATGGGGAACTGCGCATCCACCAACGCGTCCGCGAGCATGTAGAAGACGAAGTCCGTCCCTCGGATGAGCGTCGCATGCGGGTCCTCCTTCACGCGGCGCATCACGGTGTCGTGGCCTGCGAAGGGGAGCTCGTGGACGCTGATGAGCCAGTCCTTCGCCAGGAAGAAGTGGTGCTCGTGCAGCGTCAGTTCGCAGATGTCCTTGCCCATGACGGTGAATCCCTGGAGGACGACGAACTGGTGGTTGGGGTATTCCTCCAGCTTGGGCCGCTGGTCCAGGTGGAGGCAGTCCTCCACGGCCAGCTTGTGCAGACCGAATTGGGCGGCCAGCCGGGCCAACACCTCCTCGGTCGGATGAAGGACGTCGATCCACTTCCGGCCTTCCTCGCCCAGCAGCTCTTCACCACCGGTGAGAAGTTGACCGTCCTTCACAAGACAGACCTGAATCATCCCGTAGCGCTCCCAAGCCAGCGGCATGGCCCGCATGCGAGTGCTAGAACTCCCCCGCGCGGAAGTCGAGCGCTAGAGTGTGACACCCGTGTCCGAAGCCGCTGAGACCCCCCAGGCCTCGCTGTCCGCGAGGCTCGAAGAAATCCTCCAGTCCCATCCGGATCCGGCGTTCGCCGGCCGCCTGCGCAAGGTGTACGTCGCCACCGCGCACGCCATCTCCCGGCTGAGCGACCTCGACCTGGTGCGGTACGAAACGCCCGTCGTGGATTCCTCGCCGGACCTCTCCTTGTGGGAAGAGATGGCGCCCGTCATCCGTGACACGGTGATGGACGTCAACGGCCTGCTGAACGTCATCCGGGAAGAGTTCCCCGTGCCGTCTCCGGGCGGCGCGAGCACGCAGGCCCCCGTCGGCATCCTCCAGGAGGCGATGAGCCAGATTGCCCAGGGCATCACCCAACTGGGCGAGGCCATGCGCAACCCGTCGGTGATGAGCGACCGGTGGACGCTGCTGGCGGAAGTTCAGCGCATCCGCGCCCGGTTCCGCGAGCAGATGAGCAACCTGGTGTTCGAGTCGGCGAGCCTCCTGGGCGAGGCAACGCGGGCCCAGGTGGTGCCGGGCTACGCGGCGGAGGTGAAGGCCGCGGTAACGGTCCGCGCCATCACCGCCGACCTGGGCCGCATCCTCACCGCGCGCCTGAAGAAGGTCCGCGATGCGGAGGCGCAGGACGTGCAGTGGAATGCCCAGCAGCTCCAGACGGAAATGGACGCCTTCGGGCGCACGGCCGCGTACCGGAATCTGCGCGCGCAGGACAAGCGGCACATCGTGGAGATGCGCGCCGAGGTCGGCCGCCTGGCCATCCTCCCGAGCCCCTCCCGCGCGGAGTTGGTGACGGTGGTGGAGGCCCTGGACACCTTCGTCCAAGGCCTGTCCGCGGTGAACCAGCGACAGCTGCTCATCATCCATGACCGCGAGGTGTGGGCGTCGTGCGGCGTCCGGCTGGAGCGCGCCATGTCGCTGGTGGGCTCTGACCCCGCGGGCGCGGCCCGGGCCCTGGCCGAGGCGGCCGGCAGCGGCCAGTCCCTCTACGGACGCGCGACGGAGCTGGACGCCTTCCTGCGCAAGGCGCGCAAACTCCAGGTGGGCCAGCTCTCGCCCGACGAGCTGCGGTCCACCATCGCCACCTTCCAGGGCCTGCTCGCCGGTCTGGATGTGATGTGATTCAGGCGCTCCTGAAGGCGCGAGTCCCGCGCCCGCTTCGCGAGGCCGACCTGTCCCGCGTGGAGGGCGTCTTCACCGACGTGGATGGCACGCTGACCACGGGCCACAAGCTGCGCTCGGACACGGTGCGGGCGCTGGAGCGCCTGGCGTCCGCGGGGCTGCGCGTGGTGCTGGTGAGTGGCCGCCCGGCGGGCTGGGGAGAGGCCTGGGCGCGGCAGCTCCCCGTGGACGGCGTCATCGTGGAGAACGGTGGCCTGTTCTTCCTGAAGGGCGCGCATGGCCGGCTGCGGAAGGTCTACGCGGAGGCGCCGGCGGAGCGGGTGGCGAACCGGCGGCGGCTCCAGTCCGAGGTGGCCCGGGTGCTCAAGCAGGTGCCCGGCGCGCGGCTGTCCATGGACAGCGCGTACACGGAAGTGGACCTGGCGGTGGACTACAACGAGGAGGCCCGCCTGGGGACCGCGGGGGCGGACCGCATCGAGTCCCTGCTGGTTGGGCGAGGCGTGACGGCCGTGCGCTCGTCGATCCACATCAACTGCTGGCTGGGCCGCTTCGACAAGCTGAGCGCCACGCGCCGCTTCGCGCGGACGGCGTGGGGCGAACGGCTGGACCCGCGTGACGGCCGTTATGTATACGCGGGGGATTCTTTCAACGACGCCCCGATGTTCGCCGCCTTTGGACTGGGCGTGGGCGTGGCCAACGTGCGGGCCGTCCTGGACCGCATCGAGGCGCCACCTGCTTTCATCACCCGGGCGCCCGAGGGGCGGGGCTTCGAGGAACTGGCTCGCGCCATCCTGGCCCGGAGGGGCCGCGGCGCGGCCCGTGAGGAGTGACACCGTGAATGTCGTGAAGCTGGAGTTGGCGCGTGGACTGGGGCGCCACCTGCGCGCGGGGCACCCGTGGGTGTTCCGCAAGGCGCTGGAGCACGTGCCGAAGATTCCGGCCGGCAGCGTGGTGGACCTGACGGAGAACGGGAAGTTCGTGGCACGGGGGTATTACGACCCGCACTCGGCCATCGCCGTGCGGGTGCTCACGCGCGACTCGCGTGACACCGTGGATGCGGGCTTCATCACCCGGCGGGTGCGTCAGGCCCTGGCCGAGCGCACGGCCCTCATCGACCTCACCGACACGGACAGCTACCGCCTGATTCATGGCGAGGGCGACGGCCTGCCGGGCGTGGTGGTGGACCAGTACGCGGGCTGGGCGGTGATGAAGCTGTACTCCGCGGGCCTTACACCGTACCGGCCGCTCCTCATTGAGGCACTGAAGGCTGGCGTGCCTGGGCTCAAGGGCATCATCGGCCGTGATGAGGTCGGCCGCGACGACGTCGACGAGGACGAGGGACGCGGCTCCGGGAAGATGCTCTTCGGCCACGAGGCTCCGGAGCTGATTCCCATCCGCGAGCGCGGGGCCACCTTCCTGGTGGACGCCTGGAAGGGGCAGAAGACGGGGTTCTTCCTGGATCAGCGGGAGAACCGCTACCTCATCCGGCGGCTGGGCAAGGGCCGCGACGTGCTCAACTGCTTCAGCTTCAGCGGTGGCTTCTCCGTCAACGCGGCGCTGGGCGGAGCCAACAGCGTCTTCTCCGTGGATCAGGACCCGGACGCCATCGCGCTGGCTCGGGAGAACTTCACGCGCAATGGCATCGCCGCGGAGAAGCACGACTTCCTGGCGGCGGACGTCTTCAAGATCATCCAGTCCTTCAAGGACGAGGGCCGCACCTTCGACCTCATCATCCTGGACCCGCCCGCCTTCGCGAAGAGCCAGCGCGCGGTACAGGCGGCCATTGACGGGTACGCGTCCCTCAACCGGCAGGCACTGGCCATCCTCCGGCCGGGTGGGCTGCTGGCGACGGCGTCGTGCTCGGCGCGCGTGAGCCCGGACGACTTCATGGGCGCGGTGCGCGAGGCGGGCTTCAAGGCGGGCGTGGACCTGGCGCTCGTCGAGGAGCGCTACCAGCCGCCGGACCACCCGGTGCGCCTGCAGTTCCCGGAGGGGAAGTACCTCAAGTTCTACGTGCTGCAGTCCGTGTAGCCCGCCGCTGCGAATCGCGGGTTGAAACGCGAGAGGCCACGAGGTTCATCACCTCGTGGCCTCCGCTGTTTCCCGGTAGGGAAGGGCTTCTCAGAAGTTGCCGGCGCGGCCCTCTTCGAACGGGACGCGGTGGTTCAGGTACGTCTCCGTCAGCGAGTGGGCGCCGCTGAACATGCCCTTCTCGGAGAAGTGGTGGACCTGCGCGCCCTTGCCAGCGTCACGGAACAGGTCGCCCGGCGTCCAGCCCTTGCTGCCCTGGCCGAAGATGACAGGCACGGCGTCCTTGTTGTTGACGTAGTGCACGTAGTTGGGGCCGTCCGGGTAGGTGGTCGCCGCCGCGCCGAAGGTCTCCACGTTGACGCGGCTGAGCAGCTGCTCCACCTGCGCCTTGGACATCCCATCTTCGATGCGCAGCCGGTTGCCGACATCCTTCAGCGCGCGCGAGGTGATGAGGCCGCCGTGGCTGTAGCCCATCAGGTGGATGTCACGGCCCGCCTTCAGCTCGGAGTAGACGATGTCCGACAGCGAGTCGACCGCGGGGTTCTTGCCCTTGTTCAGCTTGTCCTTCGCGGCCTGGATGACGTCGGCGAGCATTCCGGACGTGGCGTTGTGCACGCCGATGGCGCGCATGCCGGTGCTGTTCGCGAGGGCCTGCAGCTCGCGCGCCTGGCCGTCCTTGTTGGTGCTGATGCCGTTGACGTAGACGACCGTCGCCGTGGCGTTCGGGTTGTTCGCCGGAACGAAGGCGGGGACCTGGTTGAGCGGCGTATTCGGCTCGAACGTCTGGCCGCCGGCGCCCACCAGCTTGCCGTCGAAGACCTTGTCCTTGGAGCCCGCAGGCGCGGTGAAGACGCCACCCACGGCGCGCGTCTGCGCGGAGCGGCTGTCGAAGCCATCCACCACGACGCCCCGCTGAGCGGCGCCACCCGTCACGGGAGGCTGCACGGTGTTGGTGGCGGTCGACCCACTTCCACGAACGCGGTCGGCGGTGCTGCGGGGGGGCTGCGCGATGCTGTTCCGTCCGCGCTGGATGGTGCTCATGGGGTGGGGGCTCCTGCGGAAACTGGGGGTGTTTCCGCATTGTCCTCGAATCCAGCAGGAAGTTTCCGGTTGGAGAAGATTCGACGTGAAATCGCGTGTGGGTTTTTGTCGGACGGTGCGTGTGCGCGGTCGCGCGAGGGGGGAGGGGTTTATGGTGAGCCATGGTCCAGAAAGGTCAGTTCCTCGAACGCGCGACGCTGGTGCCGGTGGGGTCGGAGGTCATGGAGGGCACCACGCACCGGGGAAGCCGGGCGCCGCCGCTGCTCGTGATTCCGCCCCGGCCGGACGAAGGGGGCGGCATGGACCACGTCATCGCGGCGGAGCTCGTCTGGGCGGCGGCGAACGCGGGCTTTCCGACGCTGCGGTTCAATCACCGGGGCGTGGGGGCCAGCCAGGGCCAGCGGGGGCGGGACTTGGAGCTGCTGGCGGACGCGGAGGCCGCCATGCAGATGCTGCTGGAGAACGCGGGGGCCAACGCGCTGGCGGTGGCGTCACTCCACGGAGGCGCCCAGGTGGCCCTGGCGCTCCAGGCGAAGCACCCCGCCGTGGGAGGCCTGTGTCTGGTGGCCCCGGCCCTGGTGGCGCCGGAAGTCCTGTCCCGGGTGACGTGCCCGCTCCTGGTGGTACAGGGTGAGGAGGACACCCGGCTGCCGCGGGCCGCCGTCTCCGCCGCTATCGCTCGGACGGGAGGCGACTTGGAGGTCATCGATGATGCCGGACCTACCTTCCAGCGGAACCTTCCTCAGGTCGGCCGAGCTGTCGCGGCCTGGCTGCGGCGGCTCTCCGGCGGTTGACCGTTGTATCGCAAACCATCGTACTTCTTCACGTTTCTCCTCCTTGCCGCCCTTGCACGCAGGGAGAGGGGACATCCAGACTGTCGGTGCAGACCCAATCGTTGTGACGTTCGTTCGTAAGGGTCTTCCAGACGCGTGTTTCGTTTCTCAAGGAGTGGCCTGATGCGGAAGGTGCGATGGACCCTGGGTGGCGCGGCGTTGGCCCTGACGCTGTCGGCCGCCTGTGCGTCCGCTTCTCGTGAGCAGGACACGCCGCCTCCCGCGAATCTGCGGGCGCTCGATGCGCGGGACGTGGTGGCGGGCGCCATCGTCGTGGACTTCAAGGACGGCACGACGAAGGCGGAGTTCGACGCCTGGGAGGCCGACTGGGGCGTCGACCTGGAGCTCAACTCCGTGGAGAGCGCCGACGAGGCCCTCACGGTGGCGGTGGGCGTGGACGACGTGGACGGGGTGCTCGAGCGCATCCGCCAGCACCCGGCCGTGGAGGCCGCCGAGCCGATGATGGAGGTCCGCGCCAGTTTCACGCCGAACGACCCGCACTTCGCGCAGCAGTGGAACCTGCGGATGATTGACATGCCCAAGGCCTGGGAGCGCAACCGGGGCAAGGGCGTGGTGGTGGCGGTGCTGGACACCGGCATCGCGTACGAGGACCACGGCGACTTCAAGCAGGCGCCGGACCTCAAGGGCGTGAAGTTCGTGAAGGGCTTCGACTTCGTCAACGACGACGAGCACGCCAACGACGACCACGGGCACGGCACGCACGTGGCGGGCACCATCGCCCAGGCCACCAACAATGGTGAAGGCGTGGCGGGCGTGGCCTTCGAGGCGACGCTGATGCCCGTCAAGGTGCTCAACCACTTCGGTGGCGGGAACACGGCGGACATCGCGGACGCCATTCGCTTCGCGGCGGACAAGGGGGCGGACGTCATCAACCTGTCCCTGGGCGGCGGGGCGTACTCGCAGGTGATGGCCAGCGCGGTGGAGTACGCGCGCAAGAAGGGCGTCACCGTGGTGGCCGCGGCCGGCAACGGCGGGCGTGCGACGGTGGAGTTCCCTGCGGCCTACCCGGGCGCGGTGGCGGTGTCGGCCGTGGGGCCGGACGGTGTGCTGGCGCCGTATTCCTCCTACGGCAAGGAGTTGGACATCGCCGCGCCGGGCGGTGACAAGCGCCGGGGCGACCAGGGGGGCATCCTCCAGAACACCCTCGACCCGCGCGACGTCTCGCGCTTCGTCTACGCGTCCTACCAGGGCACCAGCATGGCCACGCCGCACGTCGCGGCGGTGGCGGCGATGCTCTACGCGGCCGGCGCCAAGGGACCGGACGAGGTGGAGCAGGCCCTCTACGCGGGCGCGAAGAAGTCTGCGGACCAGGCGTGGAGCGAGCAATACGGCCACGGCCTGCTCAACGCCGAGGCGTCGCTCGCGTCGCTGCGCGGCGGCGGCTTGGCGCAGTGGCCGCCGCTGTACTGGGCGCTGGCGCTGCTGGCGTTCGTGCTGCTGACGCTGCGAGGCCGTGCGCGGCCGGGCTACCTCAACGTGCTGGTGCGGCCTGCCTTCCTCATCCCGCTGTTGCTCTCGACGGTGGGCGCCTTCTTCCTGCGCGGCTGGTTCGGGGGCGCTGAGGGGGCCGCGGGAGACGTGGTGCAGGTGGCGTCGCTGCCCCTGCCGGACTGGGAGCGCATCATCTTCGGCCGGGGCCGGACGGTGAACCCGCTGTTCTACAGCGCGCTCATCCCGCTGCTTCTGTCGCTGCCGGCCATCAAGTGGCGGGGGCTGCGGTCGGCCATGGGGGGCCTGGCGCTCGGCTTCGCGGGCTTCCTGGCCTACACGGCCTGGGCCGGAGCGCCGGCGCTGGCGTGGCTGCCCTTCGCGTTCCTCGCCAAGCCCTGGCTGGGCTTCAACACCGTCATCTGCCTCGTCATCGCCCGCGCGATGCTCCAGAAGGAGGACGCATGAAGCTCACTGGCCGCGTCGTCTTCCGTGACATCGAAACGGGTGTCTGGGTGCTGGAGGGAGACGACGGCACCACGTACCAGCTCGCTGGCGGGGACCGGAAGCTGAAGAAGGACGGTCAGCGCATCGAAGCCGAAGGCCGCGTGGACGGGGACACACTCACCAGCGCCATGGTGGGTCCCATCTTCCACGTCAGCACGTACCGCTTCGTCTGAAGCGGCACGGCGCGGGTCAGGGCTTCAGCCCTGGCCCGGTTTGGATGCGGTGCGCGCGAATCTGCCGCTCTCGCTCTTCGTAGTAGGCCTCCATGGGCAGCTCCCCTCGCCGCGCCGAGGCGCGGAGCGCGCTCAACGCCTTGCGCTCCGCGTGCAGCCCGGGGGCCTGGGGGGACTCCAGCGTCGGCAGCGGGTGCTGCGCGTCGTAGAAGTTGAGGGCCAACCCCCGCGAGTCCACGGCTACCAGCAGCCCCAGTGACACCGTGGCCCCCACGACCCAGGGAAGCATCAGTCGCACCAGGGATGGCGTGGGGCCGGGCTCCTGGGCCTCCTCGTCGCTGGCGCGTGCGCCGGGACCCCAGACGCCAGGCTGCCGCCGCGCGTAGGCGAGCAGGGCGCTCATGCCCGCCCAGCCCGCCGCGGCGAGCACGAGCACCAGGCGGGGGTCTGTCGCTTCAGACGTCGCTTCGGAGGCATCCGTGCCCAGTGCCTTGGCGGACAGGAAGAGCACTGAGGACACCAGGTTGTTGGCCGCGTGGGCGCCAATGGCGGGCCACAGCGAGCCGGTGCGCAGGTAGAGCCACCCGAAGAGCAGGCCCAGTTCCGTGCGAGCCAGGAAGCCCACCGGGTCCAGGTGGAAGGCGCTGAACACCACGGCGGAGATGACCAGGGGCGCGGTGGTGGGGGCG